>DJWL01000045.1:0-5564 GCA_002441545.1 Flavobacteriaceae bacterium UBA6231
GGATTGGTCACTGAATTGGATCATCATTTTTGATTTTCTCAAACGCTCTTCCATTAAGAACCGATGTACGGTCGTCCCGTATAATTCCTTAAAACCATATTTTAATTTAAATTCATTGGTGCCCAATTGTAATGCAAAATCCTTGAGGGAAGGAAAGTCCTTTTCAAGATTGTTAATAATGATATTATGGCCTTCACGTATTTTGTGTATATCTTCAAAGGTTAAACGAATTTTTTGTTTCTGATTATTACTTTGAGTGTCCTCAGATGGTTGCTTTTTGATATTGGAGAATTGGATGACACGTTGTTTTAAATCATGTTCTAAATGATCTTGACTCGTGGAATGGTGTATGGCCGATATAAGTGTTTTTCCAGAGTTCTTATCTTCGCCTATACAGGTGGTGATATAACAGGTTTTAGGAATTATTAATCCGCCTTTGGATATAAATTTCAGTTCCAATGAAAGATCATCAAAATCTTTTTGTTTCAGTACATGCCATGTATCCTTCCATATTTTTTTAGAATGATCTTCCAAAAAAATATCGAATGGTTTTCCAATAATATCAGCATGAAGTACCGATAAAATATTGCAAGCTTTTTGATTTGCAATTTCAATACAACCCGCACCATCAAGAACAAAACTCATTTGTATAATTTCCACTATGTGCTGGTTCGAATTTACATAACCTTGGTGTATCAAGGTTTCTTGAATTTCTTCGGCTAACATGTTGAGAGAAATACTGATAGCCTCTAGATTATCATTCTTGGATGAACGTTCCAAACGGTAGAAGAAGTTTCCAGAAGCCATTTCCAGAAGCATTTGGTTTATCCGTTCCATTCGATGTTTTTTACTGGTACTCACATTTAAGGCATTAAAGTTAATTATTAATGTGAGAGACTTTGGTTATGAAAAAAAGGCTGTTTCTTTCAGATTATTAAGCTCAATATCATTCCATGAATTCATTTAAGAACATTAAAGCATCTTCTATATTCTCAAAAGATTGAGTTGGAATAGGAGGGTTACTTGTTCGGATATAAAATTTAGATAACATTTCGGAAACAGGAGGTTCCACAATGACAGCCACAGCTTTTATAAGTATTGAACCTTCAATCGCTAAATATGCCCTAGCGGGTTTGTTGATTTCCTTAATCCCCCTAATATCACATAGAATGGGTAACGATCTTCCCTCATGCAGAAACAATCTGTCCTTGACTATTTGTACCGCAGCATTTAAATCGATACAGACACCTTGATGGTATATGATATGTAATACACCGTCAAGGAATCTATACGAGGTATAATCATTTTCAAAATAGTTTCGCATGATCTAGAAAACTGGCTTTTCAGTATAAACTTACAAAATTATCAACACAATCGTTGACCTTTCATCGATTGGGCATTCTAAATAGGATGTTTTGTTTGTCTGAAAAGGATTAAAAGTTGACTCTAAGGGATTATGGAATCACAAAGTATCGCAATTCCCCACAAATGATATTAAATTAAATGACTTTAAAAACGTAATCAGATGGCAAAAATCAAACACAACAATTTTTTAGACACAGTCAACGAGGTGTTTACAGATGCTAAACAAGAAGGTGTCATGCATTTATATGCAGAAGGAGAAGACTTTACAGGTCGCACTATTGGTGTTAATAACAGACAATTATTCCATTTTGGCACCACTGGATATTTGGGTTTGGAACAGGATTATAGATTGAAAGCAGCTGCGATTGAGGCTATTACCAAGTATGGAACTCAATTTCCTTTATCCAAATCGTATATCTCCAATCCATTATATAAGGAGTTGGAAGAGAAGCTTACCCAAATGTATCAGAATCCAATTATAATTACTAAAAATAGCACCTTAGGACATATGGGCGTGATCCCTAATGCGGTGAGTGACCAAGATGCTATTATTCTAGATCATCAAGTGCATTGGAGTGTTCAAAGTGCTGCCAAGGTATTAAAGAACCGAAGTGTTCCTATTGATATGATTCGGCATAATAATTTAAATATGTTAGAGGATAAGATAAAATCTCTTTCAGATACTCGGAAACGAATCTGGTATATGGCCGACGGGATCTATTCCATGTATGGTGATTTTGCCCCAATTAAAGACTTGAAAGCACTGAGTTTAAAATATCCCCAATTACATCTCTACATTGATGACGTTCATGGGATGAGTTGGATTGGAAAAAATGGCACTGGCTATGCCTTGAGTCAGCTAGGGGAGCTCTCTGAAAACATCCTGCTATTTGGAACTTTGAGTAAGACTTTTGGTGCTAGTGGCGCTGTTCTAGTCTGTTCCAATAAAAAAATGTACCATGAAATAAAAACTTTTGGAGGCCCATTGACGTTTTCAGCACAATTGGAACCTGCTTCCGTGGCTGCAGCTACCGCGTCAGCTAAAATTCATTTAACACCGGAGATTTATGAGTTTCAAAATGATTTAAGGGCACGTGTGGAGTATTTCAACGACTTATTAAAAGACACCGATCTACCGCTTATTGATCATAATAATTCTCCAGTATTTTTTATAGGGACGGGGATGCCCAAGACAGGCTATAATTTTGTGAGTCGGCTCATGAAAGAAGGGTTTTATGTAAACTTGGGCATATTCCCTGCTGTACCAGTTAAGAATACAGGAGTCCGCATAACGATATCCAGACATAATGAGAGATCAGAAATCAAAGACTTAGTGGCTGCAATGGTACATCATTTCCCAAAAGCTCTAGAAGATACTCATACCAACCTACCTCGTGTTTGTAAAGCCTTTAAGTTAAAGGTAAAATCACCGCAAGAACATATCGTGCATGCGGAACTTCATGTTAAAATTGAAGATACTATTTTAAACATTGATAAAAGCCTTTGGAATACTTGCGTTGGAAAGCAAGGGGTTTTTGATTGGGAGGGCCTAAAGTTTCTAGAACACGCATTTAGTCATAATGATTTAAAAGAGCATAATTGGACGTTTCAATATTTGATTATATATGACCAGAAACAAAACCCCATTTTGGCAACATTTCTCACTATCGGGCTGTGGAAAGATGATATGCTTGCAAAAGAAAGTGCTTCTATAATCATTGAACAAGAACGCAAAACAGCCCCTTATTATTTAACATCCAAAGTACTAAGTATAGGCTCCCTTTTCACAGAAGGAAATCATTTATATATTGACAATAAACATCCGTTAAAACAGCAAGCATTAGAGGCTCTTATGCAATCTATGGAGACCTTAGAACAACGCTTTAATGCAAAAATGGTCGTGCTTAGGGATTTTTCTGATGATCAGGATTTGCATACTTATTTCCAAGGTCAGGGTTTTGTAAGAGTGCAAATGCCTAACTCATGTGAAATTAATCTTGGGACTAACGAAACATTAGAAGGGTATATTGCCAAGTTATCTTCAAGAAATAGAAGGCATTTAAGAAAAGAGATCCTAGAATATGAGCCTTTATTACATGTTGAAATCTTAAAAACATGTAATAATGACCAATTAAAACAAATTCATCAATTATATAGAAATGTGCATCAAAACAATCTAGGATTGAATACCTTTTCATTCCCTGAAAAACTATTTGAGAACATGTCTCAACATCCGAATTGGGAATTTATTACTATTAGCCCGTTAAAAAAACCTCAAATGATGATTGGCGTGATGCTCTGTTATAATAATCAAGGCTTAACGTATGTTCCAGCTTTTGTTGGGATGGATTATGAATATCTCTCAGAGTTTTATACGTACAGACAACTTTTATATCAAACTATTAAACAGGCAATCCATTTAGAATTTAAAACAATAGATTTAGGGATGACCGCCGCTTTTGAAAAAAGAAAACTAGGCGCTACTGTTGAACAGAAATATGCCTACATTCAGACAAATGACAATTACACCTTAGAACTTATGGGGGTATTAGAATAAAAAGTATATCTAAAGTTGAGGGACTGATATATGCATGAAATATACAGAGTTGATAGTCGAATTTGAAACAAAGTTAGAGACGTTGGAATCTAGCAATGAGGATATGCTATATATTGCTGAAAACGGGATTACCCATACCGAGAAGTGTATCAAAAGCCTGAGGCGAGAGGTCATCCAAAATGGGTTTCATTCCATACCAGAAGAGATTCATTTCTTCAAGCATACAAAGCCTCAAATTTTCAGTAAGCTCATCTATTATGTCAAACTATTTAATATTGAAAGTAAGCGGCCTAGAAGTAGTTCAAAATTTCAAGTTAAATACTTAAATAATCAAATCAATAAATTACAGGTATACTTCAATGATAATTTGGAGTTCTATCATTATTACCGAAGGGGATCAACTTCCTTGGATGAACAATATTTTGTCAGAGGGAAATCGGATTTGCGATCATCTACAGAATCATTTCATTTTTTTACAGACGAACAATTCTCAACATGTCAGGATAGTACTGTAGCCACCATTATGGCGTATGACATGCTTATTGTATATCTGCAACAAGAAATTGAAACATTAGAAACCAACACCGATAACACAAAATTAAATGCTATGAAACAATCATCAAAGCTTTTTTGGACGGGAAGCAAAACAGAATTAATAGAATTGATTTATGCCTTGCACAGCAGTGGCACCATCAATAGTGGGACGTCCGACATCAAAGAACTAGCCTCTCTATTTGAACAGATCTTTAATATAGAATTGGGAAATTACTACCATACATTTATAGAAATCAGAGCACGAAAATGCAGTAAAACAAAATTTTTAGATAAACTGATAGAGGCCTTAAATAGACGTTTTGAGGAGTCCGATGAATAATCCCAAGTTGTCCCCAAGTTGGGAGTTATGGTTTTTGATTAATCCAGCATACAATTTGCGGTTAATTGATGGGTTAGGTCTTGATGTCTTTACTAAATCAATATAAATTGCTTGAAATTAAAGGACATGAAAAATGTCCCACCTTGGGATGACCTATTGATAGAAAAATAAAATAGTCTCTCAAATTTGTAACACGAAAGTCAAATCAAGGCAAAGTCGCCTAATGATTATTGTAATCATGGGTGGCTTTGTTTTAACAAAAAAACAGTTACAAATGGGAACAACAATTATTACGACCGAAGATCTTCGAGATTTTAAAATGGAATTACTCGACGAGATCAAACAATTATTGACCAATCAATCTGGCCAGCCATCAAAAAAATGGTTAAAGTCTCCAGAAGTTAGGAATCTGTTAGGGATTTCTCCAGGAACCTTACAGAATTTACGAATCAATGGAACCTTGCCTTACACGAAAGTTGGAGGGGTTCTGTATTACAACTATCAGGAAATTATGCAGGTCTTGGAAGCTAACAAAATTCATAATAAGTTCTAAACTGACGATTTGGAAGACATCAATTACATTAAACACCTCAATGGGGTGTTTTTGCAATTTTCTATGGACAGTAGGCTGAATCCATCACATATTAGCCTATATGTGGCTCTTTTCCAATTTTGGAATATCAATTTTTTTAAAGAAGAATTTTATATCAATCGAGAGGAGGTTATGTCGTTCTCCAAAATAGGTTCTAAAAGCACCTACCATCGGTG
>DJWL01000045.1:5646-9336 GCA_002441545.1 Flavobacteriaceae bacterium UBA6231
ATAGAAAACAATAAAAACATAAACAAACAGGAAAATTTAAAAAAATTGAATTTAAAAAATTCTAAAAACGACAAGAAACAAGAATCAAGTGTCCCATATCAGGACAACTTGAAGACGACTTCAGACAAAAATTATAACGAGCCTTTATGAGTAACAAGAGTCCAGATATCATCACGGAGGGGTCTGTAGAATACAGACTAGGAACTTTGGAAGGAGATCAGATGGTGTATGATTTTGATCGGATACTCGTATATCTTGAGGCTAAGGGAAAACTAATGTTCGGTGGTTCTTTTGAAATTTATGAAGCTGATCGAGATATCTTATTCAAACTATGTAATTACTTCATCAAGGATCAGGTTAACTGTAAAAAAATGGGAATCGATATTCAAAAAGGCATTTTATTGTCCGGTCCCGTGGGATGTGGAAAAACAAGTTTGATGAGACTTTTAAAATATATTGTACCCAATCAACGCCCGTATGTGATGGTGCCTTCCAGGAATATCGTATTTGGGTTTAATCATGTTGGTTATAAGACTATTGAAGATTATGGAATGACCCAATTTTTTTGCTTTGATGATTTAGGAGTGGAGCCTATAGGGAGACATTATGGTAAAGATTGTAATGTGATGGGTGAGATCATGTTATCTCGCTATGACCTCTTTTTGAATCATCGTATAAAAACACATGCAACGACGAACTTGAACGCTCAAGAACTTGAAGAACGTTATGGGAATCGTGTCAGATCCCGAATGAGAGAGCTATTTAATTTAATAGCATTTGATAAGAAAAGTATGGATAAGCGAAGCTAGAGAACAACTCCGTAGAATCAAAGTTTAAGTTAACCTCCTTTCTTCGATTTTTTACAAATTTACTAATACTTTCATTATATGCTTTTGGATATAAATTTAAATAAATACACTAAATTATATGCGTTTAAATATAATTATTAGAAACATCTAGTAGGTTTTAAAAATCGTTTTGATAAGCTTTATAGGTGTTTTTTTCGACTAACAGAAAAGCAAATGGATAACATAATAATTTAAGTCAAAACTGTAGTTTCCACTTGGAAAAATGAAGCTGACAAAATAGGTATTAACAAAAACAATAAGTTATAATGGCTAGAGCTTTTAAGGGTTGATTATTTTTTTTGATGTAAAATCACTGCGTAGCTCACTTAATAATCATGGCATATATATTTCTTAATCATATATACAGTAATGGGATCTAATGTTTTACCTGTTTCTGGATGAAGTCCTAAAGCCGTAAAGTATTCCAATTCTTTTTCATTGTTTTTTCCATACCAAATTTTCACGTTTCCTTGAGTGTCAAAAAATGACGTATTGCAATTTGGTGTTATTTTTTTAAAGTTTTTTATGCGATCGCTATTATATAGTTTAAGTTGTCCCAAGTTGTATTTTTTTGCATCAAAGCCTACTTCTAAATAATGATCATCTTGCCAAACCATCCAACGCTGCCTGTTTATCGATTGAAAAACTACAAATCCAATGAGTAATAAACCACAAACGATTAAAGTTATTTTATGTTCCTTGAGAAAATTACGAACCTTAGATTCCTTATTAAATTCATTAATTTCTATACCCCTTTTTTCTAAACCATTTTGTGAGGTAAAATCCTCAAAACTATCATATCCTAAATATCGACACAGTCCAACGATAACTTTATATTGTTTGATATTAATGTCAACATCATTATTCATTAGTTTTTCTGCTTCATTTTTGTAATCACGAAAACTACGCTCTCCTAATGAGAAACCTTCTTCTGTAAGGATGTAGTTTGATAAATCTTCTGCAATACTCACTAAGGAAGGCTTCTTTTCTCCTAGTTTTTTTCGAGATGATTCTCCTTTCTTAAAGGCTTCTATTATGAGTCTTTTATGCATTAAAATTTTTGTTTAACTACTGTTTAAATTTAGTTATTTTCTCTGGTTTATTTAAGGAATAAATTTTCCGAAAACTTTCCAGAACTCTTCCATTATAGTTCCTTGTCTGTCATTGAATTCTTAGTTCATTTGCTACAGAATTAGCAACCATTTTATCTGTAATATGATTTATGATTATTAATTCTAAACAGGAGTGGCAATGCAGAGTTGTCTAGTTTCTGGGAAGTAATTACACTTCTCTACAGCTGCCCTCCATACTTCCCAAAAAGAGAGACGTCTCTACGAATTTTAATAGGTGTTGCTATGCACCAAAAGTATCCGAATAAACTCGGTCTGCAACACTATTGTCCAATTTAAAATAATAAACAAAATGAAAAAAATAGTTTTAATTATACTTACGGTTTTCCTCAATATTGCTTTACATTCATGTACACCACAGGCAATTTCAGGGAATACGCCAGCAGCCACAGAAGATGGCGACTGTTGCGGTGATGGAGGAGATATACCACCTCCACCTCCACCTCCACCTGGTGGATAATAATATCTCCAAGTAATAAAAATAGTTAGTATTTTAGAGGAATGAAAATAGTCTTAATTTCATTCCTCTTTTTTATTGTTAATACTGATTTTTGCTACACAAATAATAGAAATTATCAGAAAAATGATAGTTTGTCATATTATTATCAAATAGCTAATAATCCGAAGGGTAGTTCCAACTTATCGGATGCGTTTAGATTTTTTAATTTAAAGAAAAAGGAGAGTATAAAGTCGAATGATACTTTATCAATAATTTACTTTTTAAGACAAATAGCAATCATACAGTATAAACTTGGAGATTATCATGGAAGTGAGGTTTCGGTTGTTGAAGCACTGAAATATTTGTCTAACGATAAAGAATCACCCAATAATATTGAAAATAAGGTAGGCCTATATAATCAGTTAGGCCGTATTTATATGGAATTATCTGATTATGAAACTGCAATCAAGTATTTTAATACAGCTCTATCATTTACGGCCAATGAAAGTGACATAAATATAATAAATAACAATAAGGCTTTAATTTATATTTCTCAAAATAAATATGAATTAGCTGAAAAAGAATTTTTAAAAGTATATAGAAATAGTGTTAATAAGAATGACATAAAGCAAACTTCCAGAGCAATTGATAATTTGGGATTTATAGAATCTAAATTGAATAGACCTAAAGCATTAGAGAATCTGCTTTTTGCTTTGGAACTTAGGAAAACTAAAAATGATTATGAAGGGATGTATGCTAGTTACAAACACTTAATGGAATACTATAGGGACAGAAATAATTTTAAATCTTCAAAGTATTATGGAGAGAAGTCGTATGATATTGCGAAGTCAATTAATAGTGCTTCTTTTTTACAAGATGCTCTTTCTCGTTTGGTGGATATTGGGGATAGCACTCATTTCTTGGAATATAAAAAAATAACTGATAGTATTTTTAAGGCAAGACAAGTACAAGAGAATAAATATGCTAAAATCAAATACGATTATACCGAAAAGGAGCATAAATTGGAAATTGCTGAACTGGAAAAAGAGAAACAGAAAAATTTAAAATTATTTTATTTGTCTCTAGGAGGTCTAATAACATTGGCTTTTATTTTCACAATGATATTTCTAAAATCCAAACACAAAAAGGATAAAATACAAGAGGTCTATATTACAGAAACACGTATTTCAAAAAAAGTTCATGATGAAGTTGCTAATGATGTGTATCAAGTAATGTCTAAACTTCAAGGATACTCCAATAGCAAAGAAGAGGT
>DJWL01000045.1:9428-37163 GCA_002441545.1 Flavobacteriaceae bacterium UBA6231
CCATGGAATTCCGTTGAAAGCCTCAAGAAAATTACACTTTACAGGGTACTCCAAGAGCTTATGGTGAACATGAAAAAGCATAGTCATGCGTCAAATGTTGCTTTAACTTTTAATCAAATCAATAATAAAATCACAATTTCATATAAAGATGATGGCGTAGGTTGTAAGATCAAAAAAAGTTCAGGTATTCAAAATATGGAAAACCGTATTAAATCCATTAATGGAAGCATTATTTTTGAATCTGAAATAGAAAAAGGGTTCAAAACAACAATAATCGTATAAATATGTTTGAGAAAGTTTTAATTGTTGATGATCATGATGTTGTAAACGAAGGTGTGCTAGTAGTTCTAAAGAGCAAAGGCATTGACCAAGTGCATAAAGCGCAATACTGTGATGAAGCTTTTCTTAAAATAAAAAAAGCAGCTTTTGATAACCAGCCGTTTGATTTGTTAATTACGGATTTATCATTCAAGAAGGATTACCACGAAAGTAAACTTCTTTCTGGAGACGATTTAGTTGCCGCATTACGACCGGACTTTCCAGACTTGCAAATTATTGTATATTCTATGGAAGATAGACTTCAAAAAGTAAGAATATTGGTTAACAAGCACCACATAAATTCTTATGTATGTAAGGGAAGAAAAGGAGCTGCTGAATTAGAAAAAGCCATAGAATGTGTTTATAACAACGAATTATTTCTTTCTCCACAAGTTGAAAATGCCCTTAGTTCAAGGACTAATTTGGAGATTACTGATTATGATATTGAATTAATAAAACAACTCTCTCTAGGTCTTTCTCAAGGAGAAATCAGTAATCTTTTTGAAAAAAATAACATCACCCCCAATAGCCTCAGTTCTGTTGAAAAACGTCTCAATAAGCTAAAGGATCAATTTAAAGCAAACAATGCTATACACTTAGTAGCGATTGTTAAAGACTTAGGACTTATTTAGTCTTTGCTAAAGAAAGAACAAAAATTTTTGAAGTTACGGTATTCCGTAAAGCATTTGTTTTTTTTGATAGTACTATTGTAGTGCTATTAATAATTTCTTTTAGGGAGAAATTGCAAACTGCACGCTTTTTTAAGCGTGCTTTTTGTTTTTATATTTCATTGTGGATTACCGTAAGGTTTTGTGTTCTAATGAAGTTAAGTTTGAAGTATATTAAACTTAAAAAAATAAAATTATGGCAGTAAAACATTTACCAACAGACGAAGTCCATAAAGGGCAAAAAGGTGGAAAAACAGGATGTGGTGTTGATACCAAAGTACATTCAAATCATTGGGTAAATACTAGTGATAAAATAAGTTGTGATAAAAATGGATGTAAAAATTAATAATGACAAAGCAAAGAAAAACAAGTAAAAGTGCTGCATCTGCAGCATCAAGAGTTTTGAAAGACGGGCGAACAGGAAGGGATAGTAAAAAAGCAGCTGGAAGTGCTTTGTCTCAGTGAGCTCCAAAAAAGAAAAAATAAATACTTATGGCTAGATTTTTAACCTTACGGAATTCCGTAAGGTTTTGTTTTCTAATAGGTTTAAGTTTAAATTATATTATTTACTACGTTAGTTAGAATAATCAAAATAATTTGAAAAGAAGGATACTTATAATATTAAACTTAGTTTGGTTATCTCCCTTGATTTTATTCAAGTATTTCAAATTTCTACTATTTCAAAGGAAAATTTCTGTCTTAGAATTTAAGCCTACTAATATTTATTGTATCGATTGTACTTTGAATCAGCTTATTTGGAATGTTGAAAATAGCCTTTTCAATGTTTTAAGCAATTCTTCTAAAATATATTTAGATTCTGGTGAATTGATTTTTAAAGCAATGAAGGGTGATACCAGTTTTTCTATTATTAGTTATGGATACAACAAAGTTTTAAAATCAAAGACTTTTATTCAAATAGTTGCCCTAAAACAGAAAACAGTTGATAATAAAGAATTTCATTTATTCAAATTTCCTTCAGAAAGTAAAAAGACACAATTAGTCTTGCGAGATAATATTTATAAGGGTTTAATTAAGACAAAATCTTTTGAATCAGTCAAATTCCAGCAACTCAAAGCCTCAAAAGCAATTTGGGATAAGACCCCTATTATACAAAATCAGCCAATAGGTGAAATCAATGAAATTAACCAAACAAAACTCATGTCCGAACTAAATAAACTAAAACCATGAAAAGAGATTATTATGATAGCCCCAAGCCAGGAAAGATTATGCAACTTTTATGGAAAGCTGCAGGTTCAGATGCCTATATTTTAAAAAGAAGCACTTACAACGATCAAGTGAAATATGCTTGTTTGGGAGGCATCGTAACTGCCACTGGATTCATGGCCACATTGGCTGGTGGTTATGCTATGTACACCATTTTTGAGCCTAAAGGATCAGCACTTGATGACACCACAAATATTCCAACTGCTTTAATGGCATGTGTTTTTGGATTAATTTGGGGATTGATAATCTTTAACATTGACAGGTTTATTGTTGCAGCTACAGGAAAAGGAGATGGTACTGAAGCAATTACATGGAAGGAATTTACTGGTTCAATCCCGAGAATTATAATGGGATTGATAATTGCCATTACCATTTCAAAACCTATGGAAATAAGAATGTTCAAGTCTGAAATAGATGCCGAATTACATTCGGCTCAACTTGAAAAAAGAAAGGAATATGAAGAAAAAACAAAAGTTAATTATGATGAACGCTTTGAGCTTATAGATAAAGACTTGGCTAAACTTGAAAATCAAAGACACGAATTATTGGATAGACTTACAGATATAGAAAGTCAATATGCTCAAGAAGTAAGAATAGTTAGACCTGGTCCAAAAGCTGCAGCTTTAAAAAGTTTAATGGAATCATTAGCTCGTAAACTAGAAGATTTTGACCAAAATAATAAACCAGAACTAAATAGATTAATCACTGAAAAATTAAAATTACAAAAAGAATTAGATGTAGAACTTTCCAAAAACGAGGAAGTTGCAGGTAAATTAAACGGTTTACTTGAACGTATTCATTTAGCACATAAAGTTGCAGGAACTTGGATTTCATTATTTATTACCCTTTTGTTCATAGTTATAGAGTTGACTCCTATTTTCTTTAAAATGATGCTAATAAAGAGTCCTTACGATTATATGTCCGATAATGTTAGTGAACTTCTGAAAGCTGATGAGGGTATTCAAATTAAGTATGATTACTACAAAGATAAACAAGGGCAAGAACGTAATTTAATTATTAATCATAAAGCAAATCAGAAAATTGATGAAAAGATGTCTTTGATAAAAGCCCAGACTGAGTTAAGCGATTTTATAATAGAAAAGTGGAAGGATAAAGAAAAGAAAAGTATTGACAATAATCTAGACGATTATATTTCTGAAGGTTAATGAATCTAAAAGATAAAATATATTATTTTTTTTGGAAAGTTTCTGGTGAAGACCCGCAAATACTTAAAGAGACCAAGAAGCAAATAAAAAACAGATTTCTGATAAGTGGAGTTTTTGTACTTATCCTTTTTTTGTTAAGTGTGTTTTCTTATCATCATTCATTCAATAAATTATTCCATTTGCCATATGTTTCTTGGGTGATTTCTTTTGTTTTCACGATGATGATTATTAATATTTATCGTTTAAATATAATTACTCTTGCACCTAATGAATTTAAATATAGTTTTGGTTATATAGTCTCCTTAATTGTTCGAATTTTATTTATCCTATTAATTAGTCTTACGGTTATAAAACCATTAGAAACAATATTTTTAAATAGGTTTTTTGAAAATGAAGTCAATGATAATAAAGAGAGAGAAATAAATGATATACTTACAAAAACGAACCTTTATTATGACAGAGAAATCAATAATGTAGAAAAAGAACTTTTAATTCTCAAGAATGAAATAAAAGACAATAGAATTATAGATGACCCATCTAAAATATTATACCTTAATAATAAACTTCAATTTTTGAAGAATGATAAAAAGAATCAGATAGGAGAGATTAAAAGGCTTTTAAATGAATCTACCTATTTTATAAAAGGTCTGATAATTATAAACAAAAACCACAAAATAATTTGGCTATTAACCTTTGTACTCATAATATTATTTTTGACCCCATTTTTACTGAAATTCACAACATCTCCGAAAGGTTTTTATAGTAGAAAAAAAATCATTCTTCAAAATAAAATTATAGAAGACGAGTACAAATTTTTTAAAAGTATTTACCCAAAATTATTTAAAAAATCATTTGGAAAATTATTGTATGTCGAAGAGAGGTATGACGACCCTCCTTTTAATACAATCAGAAAGAAGGATAAAAGAAAAATAGGGAGGGAATCTGACTTCATAAATCATCTGTATGGGTACAAAGAAGATTAAGGTAATCAGTAAGATAGAAAGGAAGACTTATGTTAAGGGGTTTTTTACAGGAAAGTATCATGGTGATATTGATAAAATAAAGTCCACGTTTAATTGCGTTAATTATTATGATATAAAAGTTTATGAAGGAGAATTAAGGAATGTTAAAATAATTACTGAAAAAACATATGCAGGAATTAAATCTGAGGTTAATTTTTTAGAAGATAGATTTGATAATGTCATATCTGTTACTAAAGCTAAAATTCAAAATTTTGACGCATTTAGATTTAAACTCAATTCTCCTAAAGTTAAATCTATATCTATTAAAAATGTAACTAAAGAGGATAACCAAACCTTTGGGACTTTTACTTGTTTGGCTTATGGTTATTTATTGGATATTGTTGACAAGGAGGAAGAAATTGAAATTCAGACTTGTGACAGCTGTAAAAACCCATTAGAATTATGTGCGTGCAGCCCAATGCCAATACCACCAGCCAATCCAATACCACTAGGCAATCCAATACCACCAGACATTCCAAAACCACTTTCCAAGCCTATAAATTTTGATGGTTGCTTTGAAGTTTTTGGTTGGATATTTTTAATTGCATTAGGAATTTTAATTCTTACAATAATTGGCCCTAAAGGAATAATAGCTCTTTTAGTTTTAACTTTTATTTACTTATTTCTGAACTATTTTTCCAATATTGCTTCGTTTGTTTTCAACCTATTTTATTGGTTGTTTAGATTTTTTCTTTTGGTTCTAATGTTTGTTTTTGTTGTATCTCTGTTTTCAGGTATTTATTCTGAAATCACAGATTCTAATCAAACATCGACAAAGTTTAAGGAATCTGAAGATTCCAAGGAGGTAAAAACGAAAGTGGTTAAGGAAGAAGATAGTTCTATTCTTATTTCTCATCATCTAATATGGAAGGATTATAGCAATAATTTATATGAAGGAAATTTGTCTGTTTTAGAATCAGATTATTATTTATCCAGACAAAATAGAAATAAAAGCCAATTCGAATTATACAATGATTATCAATGGACGCTTTTGTACAATGATTTAATCACAAATGATAAACAGAAATTAGGTTATATATACACTACATTTGATAGTATTGGTAATAAAAACCACCTAAACAGAAAGCAATTTGCAGAAATGATTGTGTCTTGCATACAAGATATACCGTATGCATTTGTATTGCAAGACGATTGTAAGGTTGACAGTTATGAAGATATTTCAATTAAAAATAAATTAGAAGAATGTCCAGATTGTTGTATAGGTGAAATTAAATACGGAATACAGGCACCAGTAGAATTTATTGCAAATTTAAAAGGGGATTGTGATACAAGAACCGTTATTCTATATACATTGCTTTCTAAATTCGGGTATGATGTGGCTGTTTTAGGTAGTTTAACATATCAACACTCTATTTTGGCTATCAAACTGCCTTATACAGGTATTTATAAAATGATACACGGGGAAAAATATTATGTTTGGGAAACTACTTCAACAGGATTTATACCAGGAATTATTAATCCAGAAATTTCAAATATGAACATGTGGAACATACATTTATTAACTAACAACAATTAATCATGGAACAAAATTTATTTAAATCGGCGTTTATTCAATCTGTAATATTTATGCTTATCTCAATCATTATAATTTCTATTACATTTTTTTTTATAAAGCAATTTATATCTAAAAAACATAAAATTGAAGAGTTTAATACAGCCTATAGAATAACAAGTGCAGGTTTAATAACTTCAGTATTTTATATTATGTCTGGATTAATAGTACCAGTTGCTTCTACTCTAAAATTATTACAAAATGACAAGATTTGGAATTATGCCTTTGAAGTGTCAAAGCACGTTTCAATTTTTATTCTAATCGGAATGATTTCCGCTTTTGTAATTTATTTTATTTCAATAAAGATGATTTCTTATTTTTCTAAAGGCATAGTAATTTTTGATGAAATTAAAAATAATAATATTGGTATGAGTATTTTAATTTTTGGGATATTAATTTCCTTTAGTTTAATGTTGAAAGATAGTATAACGATGTTAATGGAAAGTTTTGTTCCATACCCAGAAATGCCAAACTTATTAAACTTGAACTAAATGTCAAAATTGTATTATTTATTAATTATTATTCTTTTTTCAATTCAGGGTAATAGCCAAACATTAGTGGGTAAGGTTGTTGGTATTACAGATGGAGACACAATCAAGTTTTTAACTCAAGACTCTCTTCAAATTAAAGTTCGACTTGCAAACATTGATTGCCCAGAGAGAAAACAACCATTTTCTGTAAAGGCTAAACAGTTTGTGTCTGATGCAATTTTTGGTCAGCAAGTTACTATACATGTTTTAAAAAAGGACAGATACGGTAGGTCAATAGCAAATGTTATTTATGATGATTCATTGGATTTAAGTCAAGAACTGCTAAAACAAGGCTTGGCTTGGCATTATCTTCAATATTCCAAAGATCCATTGCTTCAAAAACTTGAAGACCAAGCCAAAAAAGAGAAATTAGGATTATGGCAGGATAAAAACCCAATACCACCGTGGGAATGGAGACGAAATAAAAAGATGAGAGCTAAAGGGTGAAACTATTAAGAATATTAATCATTTTATTTTTAACATCATGTGTTAATACTATAGATGCACAAACGGTTTACACCACAAAAACAGGAAAAAAGTACCATAATGAAACCTGTAAGTACCTGAAATACTCCAAAAAAGAAATTACACTTCGAAAAGCAATTGAGTTGGGGTATTCTCCTTGTTCAGTTTGCAAGCCAATGAGTAAAATATCTGATAAGGAAAAAGCAAACAACATTTCAAGTGTTAAAGTTTTAACTACGAATGAAACAACTCAAAAGTCAGTGGCTACACAATGTACTGGAAAAACAAAATCTGGATCAAGATGTAAACGAATGACGAAGAATACGAATGGAAGGTGTTATCAGCATCAATAGTTAAAGTTTAATTACAGTATAAAAACATACAAGATTACCTATTAAAGTTTTAGTCAATATTGTCTATCTGAAAAGGAAGGTATGTTCAGATAAGTCGAAATAGTGTTGCAGTCTTTCCCTTAATTGTTTAATTAAGTCATACACTTTATAAAAACAATACTCTTCATTTAGATACTATTAATTAGATGACACCAGAATCAAATTATCCAGATCCTAGATCAATGACAATCCGTTTTTTGAAGTTCTAAATAGCATTTCTAGAAGAAATTTGATGTTTTTGCAGAATGTTTTCGGTACTACTTCCATAAATGAGCTACTTTTTTACTTCTTTTTTCATACCATTTAAAGCCTTTTGTTGGTAATTAAAATCAAAGAGATTTAAATAATATTATTCATATAAAATATTGAAAATCAGTTGTTTAAATATGTAAATATTAATAATTTTCTAAAATCAAAAATCATTTAAAAATTAAATTTTAGGTCTTATGAAAAAATCAATGTATGTAACTGCTTTATTAGTTCTCATCTCAAGTTCCATGTTTGCACAAATTGGGGGAATCGAAAATTCCGTGAACGATGTGTCCGATACCATCCGAGCCATTTTTCCCATTATTCTAGGGGTTATTTTTTTAATAGGGTTTCTATTTAATGCCGGTCACTTCTTTGGTGAGAATGCGGATCTAAAAAAAGGGATTACAAGGGTTTTGGTATTCGTGCTTATTGCCGGAGCTGTGGTCGGCATCTTTACGTATCTCATTGGTATCGTGGTATAAGCTACCAATTATCCATAGTCGCTTATGAAAACCTATGAAGTTTATAAGAACATTAGAAAGCGAGCCATGATTATGGGGTTGCCTATAGCATGGTTCGCACTCATGATGACCGCTGTGATTGGTTCGCTTTTGCTTATTATTTTCTCCTTTAGTGTATTGGTTATTGTGGGTGTTTTTTTAGGTAATGCAGCCATGTATATGGGATTGACCCAGATTACGAAGAATCCATCTTTATTGCATGTTAAAAAAGTGTTTCCAGAAACTATCAGTAATAAAAATCTAAGTCTATTATATTATGAAGACGATTAACCTAGTAGCATACCATCCTATACTGGATATCCAAGGTCATATGGTATTTGCCAATAATGGTAATGTCATATTGTGCTACGAAGTAGAATTACCGGAAGTGTATTCACTGTCAGAATCGGACTTTGAGGCTATACATGGAACCTGGTTTCAAGGATTTAAATCCTTGCCAATCGGTGCCATAATTCATAAACAAGATATCTATCAAAAGACATTATTTGATGCAGATGGTATTCCTAATGATAGCTTTTTGGAACGTGCCACATATGACCATTTTAAAGGCCGTGAGTATATAGAGCACACGTCTTATCTATTTTTTGTTTTACCATTACATAAATCACTAAAGGCTTCTAAGTTTACCAACCCATTTAGATCCATTGAAAAAGGGATTTTTAAAAAAATGGATTATCATGTTCAGGAGTTTATCACCTCTGTAAATGATGCGGTATCCTATATCAACAATAGTCGTAAAGTCTTCCTGAGACCATTGAACAACAAGAAAATACTCAGGATTACGAAATCCTATTTCAACGGATTTAATGATGGTTTTGATACGGATATTCAACTCAAGAAATCTGACATTGAAATTGGAGCTAACCATTTTGATGTCATAGCAGTTAACAGTGAACTCTGTTTTGGAGAGGTCGTTCAAAGTAGTAAAACCAATGAGACGTTCACATCTGATGATTTTATGTTTCACCAAGGTTTTATGGACGGATTGGGGTTAAATCTTCGTGAAAATCACATCATTAATCAAATTATTTATTTAGATGATAAACAGACCTGGCGTAAACTGCTGGATAAGAAAATTGAGGAGCTCAATAAGAGTTCTAATTTTGGGACTCAGAACAAGGTTATCCTAAAGAAGATTGAAGCTATTGTTTCTAAGATCAACTTGGATGACAGTTCACGTATTATTAGAGGTCATTTTAATGTGGTGTTTTGGGATCAGGATGCTTCTCAATTATCTAGGATTGCCTCCAAAATCAAAGCGGAGTGCAAAGAACTCGATATCGTGCCGTATTATCCAAAAGGAGAAGAGAGAAAGAATTACTTTTTGAACAGCTATTGCTGCTTTAGTTCCAATTTTTCTAATGAAGATTTGTATGTGACGGATTTAAAGCATGCGCTATGTCTGTATATTAATAACAGTAATTATAAATCTGATCCAACAGGCATTATTTTTAACGATAGACAATATAATATTCCTGTTCTTAAAGATGTTTGGGATGAGCGTAAAAAGCGAATCAAAGCCAGAAACTTTGCCATTTTTGCACCTACAGGGGAAGGAAAATCCTTTTTGGCCAATAACATTCTAAGGCAGTATTATGAACGGGGTGTTCGTTTGGTCATTATAGATCTTGGGGGATCGTATTCCAAATTTGCAAAACTCTACCCAGAGGATCATATCATATTGCGCTATGAGCAAGGTAAGAACTTAGGGATTAATCCTTTTTATATTTCTAGTGCATCGGATTTGACCCCGGAACGTTTGGAAGACCTTACCATCTTTCTGTTGGAACTTTTAGCAGAGCAACACGTTACCAAGGCTAAGGAAGTAACTATTAAGAAAGTACTTAGTTATTACTACGCTGCACAATCATCCAATCATTCATTGGAAAGCCTGTATGTCTTTGTGGATCACAAAAAAGACACAATTATCCAAGAGTTAAATATCTATGACGACCATTTTAGTGTCTATAACTTTTTGCATATCCTATCGGAATATGTGGGGGACGGTTTATATAATTTCTTGTTTAGTGTAGGTGAGGATCAAACCTATAAGATAGAGGATAAGCGTTTGATTGTCTTTGAATTGGATGAAGTCAAGGATAACAAGGAAATCCTTTCCGTTATGCTGAAGCTCATTAAATCTGCCATACAACGAACCATCTGGAGAAATAAAGCGGAAAAGGGCATTATTCTTTTTGATGAATTTGCTAAACAACTGAAGTTTGAAAATGTTTTGGAGAGTGTTGAATTCTACTATCAGGCCATCCGAAAACAAAACGGAGCTATTGGGATTATTTTACAATCTATTAATCAGTTACCCAACAATACCACATCGGCAAGTATTCTAGAAAACACGCAAGTGATTTATAGTCTTCATAATGAAAAAGGCTATGACGAATTGCAGAACCGGTTACACCTCTCCAGTCATGATCTGAATCAATTAAAGTCTATCAGGAACAATTTGACAGGGCCTCGTAAGTACACGGAACTATTTATCAAGATAGGGAAGGAGAGCAATATTTTTAGATTGGAAGTTCCTAAAGAAGTCTATGCAGCCTATCTCACCGATGGTACTGAAAGCGAGGCTATCATGACTTTTTATAATAAAACCAAAAACATGGAAGAAGCCATTAGGGAATTTGTCAAATCACAATACCATATTTAATAGTATTCATTAATCAAAAAACAAACAGTATGAACATTTTAAAAGACCCTCACAGAACCAGCATATGGACTGTGTACAAAATCAAAACAATGCTAATAGCATCGACATTAGTTGTGTTGTTGTCTCATAAGGTTGAGGCTCAAGGAATGCCCGTCTATGACAACACCAATTTTATAAGCCTTACCAAAACACTAGTAGAATCCGCGAAACAAACCACACAATTACTGAAAACGGTTGAGTTTTTAAAACAACAAAAAGAGAACATCGATAAGGTCAGCAATGTCATCAAACAACTCAAAGCTGTGAGGGAATTATCTAAAAATAATCAGAAACTCTATCGTTTGGTTCAGAATGATTTGAGGGATATTTTGAATTCACCTTTTATTAAACCTGAAGAAGTGAGTCGGATCTCAGAATCCTTTAATAGCATTATTGAACAGTCTTTAGAAGACTTGGACTTTGTAAATCAGATTTTATCTAGTGACAGATTAAAAATGACGGATGCGGAGCGTACGGAGTTTTTAAAAGCAAAGGAATTGCAGTCTCAGGAAATGGTTATCGAAATTCAGCAAAAGACCAGACGCTACAAAGAGATTATTGCCTTTAGGAATATGCAAGACAAAGTTAATAACAGAGAGACCACTTACTAGTTATGTCGATAGGATTGGAATATGTGGATGCGGTGTTTACCACCATTAAGAGCAGTGATTTCTCCCAGTATACCATAACGGGCATGAAAGCCTTGGCTATTCTGTTATTTCTGGTCAATATCCTTAAAAAATATAATGAAGGTGTGGCCAATAACGATGGCTATACCTGGGGATTGACACCATCGGAACTAGCAAAGAATTTTGCTATTGTTATCCTAGTTATTTTTTCCACTCAAGTGCTCAATGCTTTTGATACGATATTGGTAGCGATAGAAACGCAATATAAGGACACGGCTCCAGCGCTCCTTCCTCTTCAGATGCAAGATATCGACATTGAACAGGATGTGGGCGCACTGGAAGCCGCCAAAAAAGCGATGGCTTTATTGTATGAGGCTCTAGTAACTCCCTTGTTTGGAATGAAGGTTATTGCGTTTGTCATTGGACTGTTCTTGTGGTTGTTGGATATCTTTATTTATCCCTTGTTCTTGGCAGAGCGCTATTTCTTATTAGGTATTATGCAGGCCTTTTTCCCATTGGTCATCAGTTTGGCAGTTTTTGAGAAGTTTAGAAACTTAGCTTATAACTTCTTTAAACTTTATGCTGCGGTATATATGTTGGTTCCTGCGTTTTTTCTTGTGAACGTCTTTGTCAATCAATTGTATACAGAGGTTAATACCAATTTTTGGACCACCTTATTTGGTACCGATTGGGGAAGTCAATTTTTTGCACCACTTATCCAATTAGGGTCCATAGGGTTTATAGTACTACTCAAATTCAAGTTGTACAGGCGAGCTACATCATTTGTCATCAAACTATTTGTTGGAGGTTAACATAAATTAAATACATACACTATGAAAACACCTTATAAAAATATTTATACGGTTTTAAAATTAAATCGTCTTATCGTGTTAGCAGTTGTTATTTGCGCCGCAATCATTAGTATCGTTTCAGTCGTAATGGTTTTAAAGGTTCATCGAGACACTGTCAATCATGCTTTTGTTGTAAATACTGAAGGTAGCGTAATCCCATTAAAGCTAGTATCTCAAAAAGAGAACATGAAAGTGGAAGCCTTGGCTCATTTAGAATTGTTTCATACCTATTTCTATAACATTGATGCAAGTAATTATAAAAAAAATTTAGAGAAAGCACTATGGTTGGGGAATAGTTCCGTAGATGCCCTCTATCGACAGAAAAAGGCAGATGGGGTCTATAATCGTTTGCTTCAGTATTCCTTGGTTCAAAAAGTTCTTAGTATTGAGTCAAACGTAGACATTCAAAAAGAACCTTATACGTTTAAAACCACCACCATATTTGAAGTCAATCGGGGATCGGTTATCGATACCTACGAATTAAAAACCACTGGAAATCTGATCCATGTAGATAGAAATTTTCCTAAAAATACCCATGGATTACTGATAACCAATTTCTTTGAAAACAGTCTCAGAAAAATAGAAAAAGATTAAGAATCATAATCAACACTTAAAATAAAACCATATGAAATTAGAGAAAAATAAAATCGTATTTGCTTCCGTTTTGCTCTGTATTATACTATTTATTGGGGCTTATACTTTGCTGGTATTCGATGATAATGAAGCAACAGTCATTGAAAATAATCAAATTCCGGTGCCAAAACTGGAAGACGAACAGGATGTCTATGAAACGAAATTGGATGCGCTCAATGATCTAAAGGAAGTGAGACAGACCAATGCACCTAGTATCTATGACGAAAAGCTATTAGACTCCACAGGAATTTACGATCCTGATTTATTGGAAAAGGAAAAACAGCGAATCATGGATAGTATTTATAATCAAGATCGTATGGCTTACAATGAACAGCCATATCAAACTACTATCCATAAAACGGTAACAGAAACTAGAGATCCCATAGAGGATACATTACGTTCTGAAGTTGAGTCACTACCAACACTATCAGTCAAAGAAATAAGTTTGGAGCATCAACTCTTTTTTGCTTCTAATCCTGCGAAGGAGAAAGATCTTTTGCAACAGCATACAGATCAATGTATTCCAGTTCTTGTGGATGGCAATCAAACCGTAAAAGCCAATTACCGGTTAAGGATGAGATCCATGAGGGATGTTATGATTAATGATATGTGTATTCCAAGGAATACGCTTATTTATGGGTTTATAAGTTTTCAGCCGAATCGAGCTTTGATAGGTATTGATAACATTAACCAGGCTCCCGTTAAATTAAAAGCGTTTGATTTTCAAGATGGGCGTGAAGGTATTTATGTAGAAAATAGCTTTCGTTCGGATGCCACTCGTGAAGTGATTGACGATGTAGCTCAAGATATCAATATTTCTGGAGTACCCCAAGTGAGCGGTATCAAAAAGATATTTCGGCGGGATAATAGAAACACCAAAGTGACTGTATTAAATAACTATCAATTAATCTTAAAACCAACACCATGAGATCATTCGCTACCTTTATATTAGTTCTAACATCCATGTCCATATGTGCACAGAAATCCTTAGATACTATTTATGCTAATGATAGAATGAATGTCTCTCTTTTTTTTCCTAATCCAATACGTCAAGGAATAGTAGGAGCAGATCATTTTGTGTTTACATATAATAGAGACAAGGAACAATACTTTGGTTTGCTTCAGGCAAGACCAGGAGAACAGAGCAATCTATTGGTTGTCACAAACGATGGCCAGGCATACTCCTATATTTTGAAATACTCTGATAATTTACCCAAATTGAATTACTTCGTTACCGAAAAGGAAAGTATTGGTAATGAAAAATATAAACTTGAAGTTCCTAAGAGCGTAAATGATACCATTGGAAAAACGGATGAAAAGGAAGCTTACTTTAAAAGATTTAGTGAGTATTTATTAAAGTCAAAGTTATCTCCAATGGCTACTAAACGAAAAAAGGGCATGCGCTTAAGATTATTAAATGTAGCTTACAATGAAAATGAAGTGTATTTAGTTATGGAAATTAAAAACAGATCGGGGATTGATTTTGAAACGGATTATTTAAATGTCTCTATAACCAGTGATAATAAAAGAAGGAAATCTTCATTCCAAAAAATAAAGAAAGACGTTGTTTATAAGCATGATTTACCAAAACTTATTTTAGATAATGAGGTTAGGCGTTTTGTATATGTGCTTCCTAAATTTGTTTTAGGTGATAATGAGAAGTTGAATTTAAAGTTTCAAGAGCTACATGGAAACAGAATGATAAAATTAACCTATTAAAAAGTGCTAATTTTAAAAAAAAGGATATTTATTTTTAACGTAAATAATCTTTTTTACAAACAGTAATTAGTAATACAAGAAAAATCATTAAAACAAAAAGCGGGCAAAAATATTTTCTCACCCACTTTTCAAACTGAAAAACTAAACTAAACTAACTCAAAATATATTATTAATAACCCTTATTTTGTTCTAAGTAACCAGGCGTATTAGATGCTCCGTCAATGGCTGCTTGAGGAATAGGAAATAATCTATGGTTTACATCAATATCCGATTTTTCAGTCCAAGAATCTTCATAGCGTCCAAACCGGATTTGATTTGTTCTTCTTAAACCTTCCCAATAAAATTCAAAACCAAGTTCACGATACATAATATCTAGATTTATAGATGGAAGAGCTGCTGGAATTGGTGCATAAGCCGTTCTAGAAGTTCTAACTGTATTTAAATCGGTTAATGCACCGGCATTATCTCCTTTTCTTAATTTTGCCTCAGCACGCATCAAGTAAATTTCTGCATAACGCAATAGTACAATGTCTATACTGCTATAATTATTGGCATTTTCAGACGTACGGCTAAATTGGTATTTTGATATACGGTAGCCTGTATGGTGCAATCTACCTTCGTTAGTAAAATCTACTTGTAAAGTAAGATCTACATACCCAACATTTTTATCTGGTCCATTTCCTTTAGTTTGTATTACTGGATAAATTCTATAATCACCATTATCACATCTATAAAATGCTCCGTTAGAATCTTTTCTTGGCCCCCATATGATTCCACGAATAATACCTCTATCAAACTCATAAGCTTCTGCGCTCGTGCAATAATAGTGGTCTTCATCATTACTAGGATTAACACCAGTTAAGTCTTGTAAATCAGCTGGAATTTTTTGGTTTTTATGGTAAAACCTAGAATCGGCATCTGCTGGATCAACACTTCCATAGGCATCTACCCATGTTTGATAGAAATCAGGCGTGATAGCTGGGCCATCTGTACCATCTGAACTTGTAAATTCTGGTCGTCCATATAAAGAACCAGGTAATGACCAATAGGTCCATCGGCTATGTTCGTTTTTCAACACGCCTCGTTGATCGCATGCAAAGATTAATTCAGAGTTTTCATGGTTGTCATCATTAAATAAATCAAAATAGTCTGAAGACAAATTGAATTTACCTGAGTTGATAATATTATCGGTATATTGAATTGCCTTATCCATATCTTCTGTTGTAAAGTTAGGCGTTCCATAGGGGTCACGATACACAGCAGCATTTAAGTTTAATCTTGCCAAAAAGCCCCAAACGGCAGCTTGTGTCATTCTACCGGGCCCTTTATCAGTATTTATTAAGTCCACCACTGACAAAAACTCACTTTCAATGTAATCTATAGCATCTTGTCCTCGAAGAATTTCAGATGTTTCGGTTGATGCTTCTTTTTTAAATGCAATCCCCCAACTATCTAATGCTAACATGTTTAAATAGCCTCTTAACGCTTTCATTTCGTACAAACTTCCAGCAGCTTCGGTATCCCCATTTTCAGCCAAAGGCGTTAACACTTCTATAGCTGATAATGTTCTTGAAATATTTTTTGTAAGCTCGTTCCATGCGCTACCTACCAAGTCGTTAGTTGTTGTAATGGTATGCATATGTGCTTCTAAAAACTTACCACCATCATACCAGTCTGTTCCTCCTCTATAAGGCAATATAACTTCATCTGAAGGAATTTCCTGTAAACCAAAGTAGTTAGTATGCCTCCAAACCCATGCCACTTGACCATATGCCGGTGCAATAGCTCCACTAATAGCTTCTGCTTGTCCGCTTCCTGTTAAGGATTCATCTAGCACCTCTTCTTTCAAATCGGTACAACTCCAGTTTAATAATAGACTGGCACCAAGAATTGTAAATATTATTTTATGTTTCATCTTCAAAATGTTTTTAAATTAAAATGCTACGTTTAAGCCAAATAATACTGTTTTGCTTTTTGGATAACTGAAGTAATCAATTCCAAAAGTTTGAATGCCCCCAATAGCACTACCTGTATTTATTTCTGGGTCAAATCCGCTATATTTTGTAATTACAAATAAGTTCTGACCTGTAATAGAGAAACGAATGTTATCAACCAAATTACCAAGCCCAATGGCTTCTGGTTTTAAATTATACCCTAATGTGGCATTGTTCAACCTTAAGAAATCACCATCTTCTATATATCTAGTTGATACAATATTTGAGTTGGAAAAACTCTCGTTTGGAAATTCAATAGCCCTATTTGTTGTATTAAATGATTGGGAAAGGCTTCCCACATTGAATAATGACATGGCTACATGGTTATAAATTTTGTTACCACCTGCACCATTAAAATTCAAACCTAAATCAAAATTCTTATATTTAAAGTTCATGTAAAAGGCATAAATATAATCTGGCAAAGCACTACCCGCTACAATACGGTCGTCATCCAGAATTTGCCCATCATTATTTTGGTCTTTGTATATATTTAATCCATCATTACCAATGCCAATAAATTCCTTAACATAAAATGACCCTATTGCCTCTCCATTTAGAATACCATTTATTGTAGCTCCGGTTTGTCCAGACCCTTGCGCAGCTCCTGTAGTTAATATTTTATAGGGTGAATTTTTTACTTTATTGTTTGTTATAGATATATTTCCTCCAATATTATATGAGAAATCTTTACTCCTGTCACTACTATAATCTAACGATATTTCTATACCGGAGTTTTTAATTTCCATATTTGGAATATTTGTCCAGTATTTATCTGTAGGTTGAATTGGATCTACAGGAGTAACCTCCAATAAAATATTTTCTGATACTTTATTGAAATATTCAACGGTTCCAGATAATTTACCATTAAGCAAACCAAAGTCTAAACCAATATTGGTTTGTGTTGATACTTCCCACTGTATGTTTGGATTTGCTAAACGTGTGTAGATTGAACCGTAAGGATAATCGCTTAATGTTGTTGCACTAGGTTCTAATGGATATGTATCATTGTCCGTATTACTTTCAGTATAACTAGCTTGAGTAATTTTTGAAGGAATTTCTTGATTTCCTGTTTGTCCCCAGCTTGCTCTTAATTTCAAGTTACTAAATGGGGCATTGCTCATAAAATCTTCCTTACTAATATTCCATCCAAGGGCTACAGAAGGGAAATAACCATATTTGTTGTTTTTTCCAAATTTGGAAGAACCATCAGCACGCATGGTTGCTGTTAATAAATATTTATCTGCATACCCATAATTTAGTCTTCCAAAAAAAGATTGCAATTCATTTACAGTAGCATAAGCAGATTGTGTCGTTGGCTCACTAGCTGTTTCAATTTGATATTTTGGTTCAACACCATTATTAGGAAAACCTGAAAGATTAAAACGTTTTTGACTTACTTTAGTTTTTTGATACGTTTGGCCTACTAAGAATGTAAAACTGTGTTGATCTATATTTTTAATATATGTTAATGTATTCTCAACTAAGGTATTACTATTTTCAGTAGTTGTTGTATTTAAAGAACCTAGGCTAGTGTTAGTCTCTGTAGAATATGGCATATTTTGCACATCTCTGTTAGTAGATGAATAATCTGCACCTAAATTTAATTTATAGGTTAAGCCATCAATTATTTCAAACGAAGGAGAGATATTAGCTAAAATACGGTTGTTGAAAGTTAAGTCGCTATAAATACTCTCACTAATTAAGGGATTAAAAACATCATTACTTAAAGTTGGTGTAGGTTCTCCATTTGTATAAGGAGCGTCTGTGGGATTTAAGCTTAGCATGTTATTTACTATAGATCCAGAATTAGGTCTATTGTTCTCAATTCTACTCCCTGTTAAATTAAACTCTACTTTAAACCTATTATCTAGGGCTTTTTGAGTTAAATTTAAACGACCTGAATATCGCTTTAAATCACTGTTTCTAAAAATACCTTCTTGATCGTCGGCACTAAGTGAAGCAAAATATGAAGATTGGTTTGAAGCACCACTCATTGAAAAGTTTATATTTTTAGAGATAGCGGTTCTTGTCAACTCATCTTGCCAGTCTGTAGCAGAACCTCCATCAATAAGTGTTCCTCCAATGGCTGCAACTTGTTTACGAAATTCATCAGCACCAAACACATCAACTTTATTTGCTAAAGTTGAGAAAGCAGTAGAAGCGGAAAAGTTTATTTGAGTTTTTCCAAGTTTTCCTTTTTTAGTAGTAATTACAACCACACCATTAGCAGCTCTTGCTCCATAAATAGCAGCGGCAGATGCATCTTTAAGAACATCTATACTTTCAATATCTTGTGGATTAATAAAGTTTAAAGGGTTTGAAGCAACACCATTACCTGTATTGTCAAGGGCAAACCCATCAACAACGTAGAGTGGCGTTGTTCCAGTACGTAAACTACCAACACCCCTAATAATGATATCTTGTGAAGCTCCGGGCTCGCCACTTACTGACGACACATTTACACCTGCTACTTTACCTTGTAAAAGTTGACCAGCATTTGCTACAACACCCTTATTAAAACTTTCACTCTTTAAAGAAGAAATAGAACCCGTTACGTCAGATCTTTTTTGCGAACCGTAACCAACAATTACAACATCGTCTAATTGAGCGGCATCAGTATCTAAAATAATGCTTAATGGATTATAATTTTCAATAAGTACTTCTTTAGTTTTCATTCCTAAATAAGTAATCACTAAAATATCTCCAATTTTTGCTTCAATTTTAAAGTTTCCATCAAAATCGGCAGACACTCCGTTTGAAGTTCCCTTGATTAAAATATTTGCTCCAGATAAAGGAATATTTTGATCATCAAGTACAACACCTTCAACTTCTTTCTGAGCCCAAGATATACTTGTTATACTAACAAAAAGTATTAGTAATAAGAATTTAATTTTTTTCATTCTTTTATATATGTTAAAATTTTATACAAAGAAAGACGGAGATTTTGCTTCTGCTGTAAATTAAATATCAACAAATACTTATATGTACGTTGAGCTTATGTTAAAAATA
This sequence comes from Flavobacteriaceae bacterium UBA6231, assembly GCA_002441545.1. Lineage (GTDB taxonomy): Bacteria > Bacteroidota > Bacteroidia > Flavobacteriales > Flavobacteriaceae > Yeosuana. Next base: position 29,099 of record DJWL01000045.1, read on the forward strand.
TTAACAAAAGGTTAACAGTGGTAGCGTTAAATTTTTTTTTACTATTTGTAAACATCATGTTTTCAGGCTATTTTTTAATTTTTGATGAAAGATTTTAAAATTAACAATGCATTTTAGAGAGTAGGGGTTGAAATATGATGAGTTTTTTTTGAGCCTAAATAATGCTAAGTTTATATCATGATTAACCCATAAATCATTAAAAATAATGAGGTATTCTTTCAATAAAACAATGTTAATAGTGCTGTTTTTTATTTCTAAAATTGCGATCGGACAAGAAGGCGCATTAGCATATAAAATCCATTCGCACAATGATTATGAACAAAGAGTTCCCTTTTGGACAGCTTATGCATGTGGCATAAATTCTATAGAAGCTGATGTGTTTTTGAAAAATGACACCCTTTTTGTTACGCATAGTGAAAAGGAAATAATGCCTTTTAATACCATTGAGAACCTCTATTTAAAACCGCTTCAAAACACGTTTGAATTAAAGCCCAAATCTAAACAACAGGTTCAACTACTTATCGATATTAAATCTGATGCAGTTTTGACTTTAAAATCACTTGTAAACGTTTTAGAATTGTATCCAGATCTTATAAATTCAAAAAATATTTCTTTTGTTATTTCTGGGAATCAACCGAAGCCAGAAGCCTATAATAATTATCCTATTTATATAAAGTTTGATTATCAAAGTTTAGAACCTCTGTCAACAGATGCCATCAATAAAGTAGGTTTAATAAGTTTGCCTTTTTCAAAATTCTCAAAATGGAACGGCAAAGGCAGGTTAACAAAAGAAGATTATAAAACAGTATCTGAAATTATCAAGAAAGTACATGGTTTTAATAAACCATTTCGTTTTTGGGGTTGCCCAGATTCTAAAACAGCCTGGAAAGCTTTTGCAGAACTTGGGGTAGATTTTATTAATACGGATATGCCTTTTGAAGCTTCAAAATATATTTTCTCATTACCAGATAGAATTTCCAGAAATTCATTTTATTCTGAAGTCTATAAACCAACGTATCATTCGGATAAGAAGAGTCATCAGGTAAACAACATTATTTTAATGATAGGGGATGGTAATGGGTTGGCTCAAATATCTGCAGCAACGTTATCGAATTATGGAAGTTTAACTCTTACCCAACTTAAATCTATAGGATTTTTAAAAACGCAATCTGCCGATGATTTTACAACAGATTCTGCGGCGGCGGGAACTGCAATTGCTACAGGAGAGAAAACGTACAATAGGTCTATTGGCATGAATGTCAATAGAACACCAATTGAAAATATTATGGAGCTACTAAACAAGCATAACTATAATACTGGCTTTATTACCACAGATAATGTTACAGGAGCTACTCCAGCCGCTTTTTACTCACATCAATTAGATAGAGATTTGACGACTGAAATTATACATGATTTATCTAAAAGTAAGTTGTCTTTATTCATGGGTGGTGGTTCAGCTAATTTTTTGAGCACAATTCATGATTCTAATTTTACACTTGTAAATAGGCTAGATGACGTTGGTTTAACTAAAAGCAATAAGATTGGTTACTTTTTTTCAGAAGAAGGTGTGCCTAGTATAAACTCAGGCAGGGCTAATATGCTTGCAGAAGCGACTAAAGCTGGTATGACTTATTTGAGCAATCAAGATAAACCATTTTTTTTATTGGTTGAAGGGGCACAAATAGATTCTTTTGGGCATAGAAATGATATTTCGGGGATTGTAACAGAGGCTATAGATTTTGATAAGGCCATTACTGAAGCGATTAAATATGCAGATGCACATGAAGATACACTAGTTATAATAACAGCAGATCATGAAACGTCGGGGTTAAGTATCCCTCAAGGAAATTTGAAGGACAATATGGTAGAAGGCGATTTTTCAACATACGATCATACAGGTATTATGGTACCTATATTTGCTTATGGGCCAAAATCAAATGTGTTTTCTGGTGTTTATGAAAACAATGAAGTGTTTCATAAAATTAAAGATGTATTAAATATAAAATAAGAAAGATTAAAGGAGGGAGGAAACTGTCTGAATAGTATATTTTACATCATTGCTTTACTAAAAAGAATGGTTAAAGCGAACCGCTTAAAAGGGAATTATTATGTCATAAAAATGTATTTCAGCTTAAACCATAAAAACGTTGTAATAATTTTGTCATACTCAATTTGAGAGCCCTGTCAATTTGGTTTTTTACTGCTATTTAAAATAATTAATATAAGTTAAAATAATTAATATATGTGTTGGTCAATAATCTCTTTAATTATATATTTGTCTGCTGAAAGTTATTTTGACAAAATTAAAATCATATAAAAGTTCACAAATCGTCAACATTGGTTTGTGAAACGTAGTGAGTATTAGGTTTTATAAGGCCTGAAAGCATAAGGTTCGGATTCCGTCCAGACCGCAAGATTGCTAAAAGCTCTAAGAGATTAGGGCTTTTTTTGGCAAGTTAACGAAGTTGTGTTGTCTGATAGATGTAGTAGTCTATCAGTGGTTTAAGTAGTTAAACCGATGGAAAGCTTTCCTTTTTTCTTAATAAGAAGATTGGGATGCTTTTTTGTTTTGTAGATATCTGCACTACTACATTATGTATATTTTATCTTTCTAAAAGACCTTAAAATAGTTTAGTAGAATTATTGTTTAGTCTGTCATTATTATTCAGGGTATATTTAAAACAAAATTAATTAGTCTTTTAAAAATATGATTTTATATTGTATAGATATGATCAATATTCAATCCTTCTGGAAGTGAACTATCAATAATAATAAGAGTTTTCTTGTTTTTCAGAGAGTTTAAGATTCCTTTAAAGTGGAAAACCGTTTCGCTATTAAGACCCTTAAAAGGTTGATCAATAATTAACAATGGTTTATTAGTTAGGAGCGCTCTACAGTATAATAATATTTTTTTTTGTCCATTTGTAAGTTTACTTCCTAAATCACCTATGGAATCATTCAACTCAAGTCTGTTATTTATATCTTCAAATTTTTGAAGCTTTTTTAAAATTTTAAAAGCTTTCTCTTTTCTTTTTTCATTTCTGCTATAAACTATAGCTTCATAAACTGACTTGCCATAAAGAGGTAATTCATTTGATATAATTGCAATATTTTTTCTGATTGTCTTTTCAGATAGTTCCTTGTGATTATGTTTCCCATAATAAATATTGCCTTTAGTTGGTGAATATATCTTAAGTAATAGTTTGATTATGGTATTTTTACCAGAGCCTGAGTTACCAATTATAGCAGTTATTTTTTTTGGTAAAATAGTAATGTTTAAATCATTGAAAACAAAAGTTTTGGTATCTGGGTATTTAAAAGAAACATTATTTGTAATTATTTTTTTATTAGATAAATTTATTTCTTCAAAAGAGAGATTGTTTTCAGTTTCCAAATCAAAAAGCTTGAGTAATTTTTCAAATGAAATATTCCCTAATTTCCAAATAATGCTAACCCTTAAAGTGCGTCTTAGAATTGGAAGAAAAGAAATGATTAACAAAATTAAAATCAATATGGCAGACTTGTTAAAAGTAGCATTACTATTTATTTTTAAATAGTACACATACCACATTAGCAATCCAATCATTAAATAAGTAAAAAATGGAATGATAGATTGGATAAGACTAACTACTTTTTGGTATTTTTTACCAGCTGTATATAATTTTTCTGAACGTTTAATATATCTTTTCTTTTCGGGACTATATTTATTAAATGCTTTTATAGATAGAATCGCCCTTAAACGTGTATTTACAAAAGATAGCATTCCAGACCTTTGATTTCTTCGGTTAACTGATATGGAATATAAAATAGTGTTAATAAAAAATAATATAAAAATGGTAAAACCAATGGATACTGCCACTATTGTGCCTAGTTTAATATCTATATAAGCTATAGTAACAATTAAAAAAACAATTAAAATTAGGTCTTGCGAGAACTGAAATAATCCTTTAGTAATATAATTTTGAATACTCTTAAGGTCGCCACTATATCTAAGTAAATATTTTCCAATACCTTTTTCATCATATATAGAGCTGCTTATTTGAAGTTGATGCTTAAACAGATCTTCTCTAAGAGATTTTGCGAATTTCTCTCCTATAATAGCAACGGAATATTTGTTGATATATTCTAAAGCAAAGCGAAAAAATATAAGTGCAATAAAAAATAAAAGGAATGATGAAAATCCCTTAATATTAATAAAAGGGACATCGCCTAACAGCTTTAATCTATGAGAAGAAAAGCCAAAGTTAAACTCATAAAACCTCCCAAGACTTATTGGAACTAATAATGTAAAAATGTTATAGAATAACCCACTTAAAAAAGCAACTATTACAAGAAATTTCTTTTGTCGTATAAAACTAACTATTAACTGCCATTTTGTTTTCAAATTTCAAGTATTTTAATTTTTTTTCTATAGTATTGATTATTTCTTTCGACATCAAATCTTCTCCAATTAAGACTGTGTAATCAGATTGTTGCTTAACTTCCTCAACCAATAATGGACTAGTTGTAAAAAGCCCTGTTACACCTATTACATTGCATTTTAACTGTGACAACATGTTAGCCCCTGCTATGGCACTCATGCTATCTGCTGAAGAAAACAAAGCTCCAGAGACGTTGTTCATGAACTTGTTGTTGTGAATCAGGGCATGTGTTTCGCGTTGTAGAAGACCGTCAGCTATCTCAATTATAATATAATCCGGGTTGTAAGGGTTTATTCTTTCAATCATTTTCTCATATAAATCTATAAGTTCATCCGTAGAGCACATATATGTTGATGGAAAACCAAAATCTGAAAAATCAAGTGAAACATTTGCACCATAGTCACGTACCATCCTTTTGTCTTTGGTATAAACAGTTCCTGTTAATTTAGTGAATGCCACCTTTTTTCTGGCCAGCTTTAATCCTCTTGCAAGAAATGCCGCAGAAGTGGTCTTTCCACTGTCCATGCTAGTCCCCAATGATAATATTATTTTTGGGTGTTTATTAACTGGAATGGATTTATCCAATGTAATCTCTTTATTTGAATTTTTAGTATTGATAACATGAGCATCTTCATCAACAACATAACCAACCAAACCAAGCTTGGTAGGCCCAATAAGTTCAAATTTACTATGTATGCTTTTAAGTATGCCAATAGCACCACCTTGTCCTAAAACATGATATGTGGAATGATAAGAGTCAGGTACATAGCCTTCCATTTGTTCAGTTGCATATCTATTGCCAAAGGCGCCCATAATCAAATCTCCTGGCAAAATGTATTTATTAGTGCCATTGGTGGATTGGATAGACGTGTGCTTTCCAATTTCTTTTACTTTAAAAATGGCAACATCACCTGCTTTGGGTATGTAAAATTTCTTGATTTGCTTGTTAATAGTTGTACTATTTACATTTTTACAAATGATAGTTTTTTTTATCCTACTGGAATTAATTTTAGTTAGTATCATAATGACTTGGAGTTTATGTTATTAGGTTGATTATTTTATTTTAAACGACAAATTTGTTCCAATAACTGAATAATCATTGTCTGGTAGCTGGTCTGTCTTAAATTCGTTTTGGTATATATAATAAATGGAGATTCCCATTGAGGAATTTTTGATAGGTTTAAAACTTATACCTGGTTTTAAACGGAATCGTTTAATTCCATTCGAAATAATACCTCCTTGATAATAATAAAACATACTTTCAATATAGGGAGACAAACTAGACCTTTTCACATTATAGCCCAACCTAGTTAAATATGTGGTTCGGGTTTTATATTTATCTAAATCAGGGAAGAAATACTGAAATTCAATTTCATGTGACAATGATAGACGCTTAACCAAGTCGTGCTTAAAAGAAAAACTCCCAGAAATACGGTCTACGGCCAAGGTGTTAAACCAACCAGAAGTTGCACCCTGATTTCTTAAAGAGTTAGAATCGTTAAAAAGACCTCTAACATATCCGCCCTCTACATAGATCCTTCTCTTAATTTTATATGATAAGGAAAGCTTTGTCTGGGAAAAACTGTAGGTGGCAGGTGATGCATTAAAAGCAAATAGTTGGCTTAGTCTTCCAGTTAGGTTGTCATTAATGCCATAAGATACGTTTACACCTGACCATAGTTTTAAATTATTGGTAAGGTCTTGAGAGTTCATTGATAGGCTAAAAAATGAAAACACCACAATCGTGATTGTTTTTTTAATTTGAGATTTAGTTAAGTTCATTTAGTTTAATTTTAGAATTACAAACATTCAAAGGCTTTTTAAATGCTTGGTGAAATACGCTTATTTTCTACAAAGTGAATGTTATTATAATATTTGAGGTTATTTGTTATATAACAACTTAATTCGCGAAATTCCTACTTTCAAAATAAAATTAATAGTTGTTTGCTTGTTTATGGTCATTTTAAGCTGTTCAATTAGGATAAAAAACTTGTTGGCTTTTTTTGGCAAGTTAACGAAGTTGTGTTGTCCCAGTAAAATGGGAAGGTTTAAGTAGTTGAACCGATGGAAAGCTTTCCTTTTTTCTTAATAGAAGATTGGGATGCTTTTTTGTTTTAGAATGGTTTTTGTTAATATTGTAACGAATAAAATGTAAGTTAAATCAATCGTTATGAAATTTAAATCTTCAATTTTAAAAAAAGCCATATCTTTTTTGTTATTAGTTTTTCTCACTTTAGTGTTTCAGTTTTGTAAATCTTCAAAAACCGTAACAATGAATAGTAAAGAAATTGTAATATCTTACACTAAGAATATAGCCCCGATTATAGAAAGAAGCTGTTCTCCATGTCATTTTCCTGAAAATGGTAAAAAGAAATGGTTAGATAACTATGATGCAGTAAAGAACAATATTGAAGATGTATTAACTCGTGTTCAGTTGCCTGCAACTGATGATAAATTTATGCCCTTTAGAAATAAAAGACAAGCGTTAACTGTGGAAGAAGTTGCTTTATTTAAAAAATGGGTTGCACAAAAAATGGCAGAATAATTTAGAATACGAACTCTTTTAAATCAATTTAAAAAGTAGTGTTGTTTCAGATGTAGGAATTTTTTAATATGGAACTGAGTTGAAATAAAATTCATCACTAATGGATAGCCCATTTTCTTTTTAAAGAAGATTTGTCTTTTACTAGATAAATGTCAAATAAATTTAACCTAACACTATACATTTTTCTCTAATGAAATGTTATATGGGTAATAGTCAATATAATATGTCGAAAATCACTTGGTACTATACTAGAAAGATATTATTGAGTATAATTGGAATAAATTTTTATGACTTATCTGGAATCTTTACTTCATTTAAATGAATATTCAAAAGTTAAAAGGATTATTAAGCGTTATAATTTGATTGAAATAGAAAGTTTGTCAAACAATTATAATATAAAACCTTCCAGTAAGATCATATCGTTAATTGAAAATACTGCGATTAAGTTGGTGTAGAACGCACTATAAAACTTTCTTTTTCCTTTTTTTTAATAAAGCATAATCCTTTTTATAGTTCAATATTTATTGAAAATCTTCCTGAAAATGATTGAATTAAAGAAATTAGCTTTGATTTACATCGATTTATTATATTTTTATTTGCTGTCACTTAAAATAAAACATATATTTATGACCATAAAGTTTAACCAAACCTAAAGATAAAAATTATGGAAGGATATTGCGTAAAATGTAAAGACAAAAAAGAAATTAAGGATGCTGCCGAAGTAACAATGAAAAACGGTAGAAAAGCTATGAAAGGTAAATGCCCTACTTGTGGAACAGGGATGTTTAGAATTCTAGGAAAATCTTAATTTAAATAGTAAAAAAGAAAGTTTAGTAAAGTCTAAAGTTTATAAAATATTTCTTACTAAATAAACTAATGAAAATAATCTATTAAGGACTAAATTAAAATTTCTAGCTATTAAAGCTTAAAAAAGCGTCAGTTGAACTCCAGCTGACGCTTTTTTTTAGAACATTTTTAATTTCAAATATTATTATAAATTATTATGTTTTCAATTATTCTGGAGAAACGCTTATGGATATAAAAAATTATTAAAGTCAAGAGACTTTTTTAGATTTTTATTTTTTAATACACACAACAA
>DJWL01000017.1 GCA_002441545.1 Flavobacteriaceae bacterium UBA6231
TGACCAATGGCAATAGTAATGAAATGAATAATATAAGCTTGATTTGGTTCAAAACCACCTATAATCATAACTCCAAATGTTTTTAAAGGTTTATACAAAACATTTTCCATCCAATGATATCTTAAATGAGCAGCAAATCCCATTTCTTTAACGCTATGATGCACTTTGTGAAATTTCCATAAAAAAGAATATTTATGTAATAATACATGAGTAAACCACTGAACGAAATCAAGAATGATGAAAAAAACCAGTAGTTGTAGCCACATAGCCCATTGCGAAATGTCGAAAATTGCAAAACTTTTAGAGGTGATATTCATTTCATTAAAAAGTAAGCCTATAATCTTGTAAAAACCACTGATTACTATTGAAAAAACGAAAAAATTAAAATACATATAGAAAGCATCCAACCAAAAATCTCTTCTTATAATTGATTGTTCTTTTCTCCATGGGAAAGCTATTTCTAAAAGCCAAACAAAAGCCGATATAGCTGTTAAACCCCAAAAATAATTGGTGTACCATGGTACATCAAAAATCATTGATTTCCATGTCCAATCTAATGTTCCATTAAAGGCATTAACAAATGCACTAATATATTTTTCCATGATTATTGTGTTTTAGTTTAGTTTTATAATATTATATTTTAATCTTTTAATTCGTACCAATCTATATTTGTTAAAATGTCTCGTCTTCCTTTATCAATAGGAGGATAATTAGTTGCCAAATAATTTACGATTATTTCTTGATTTTTTCCTAAATCTGGTAAATTTTGTGTTTCCTGCATCCATTTAATGGTAGTATTCCAACGTTCAACATTCATACGGTTTTGAAGTATTAATTTTGAAGAATGACAACCGGTACAATTTCGTATTACAGTCATTAAGCCCTCTGCGTCAACAAATCCAGTGCTAACATGTATGCCGTTTTCTATTCTATCAGGATCTAATTCTTCAACAGCAACAGCGACTTCTGGAGCCTTTTTTAAATTCAAAAAATTAGGGTTCACCATATAATAAACAATGAGTCCGCCAGTAATAACAAACAAACTAAAGAGCAATAGCAAAAATCTATATATCTTTTTAACCTGATTATGAAAATCTAATTCTTCAGACATTATTTAACTTTAATAGCTATTCTATGACAGGCATTATTTAAATATCCTTTTGGATTCCATCCTGGTAGTAGCATAGGTTGTGCTATCCCATTTGTATCTGTTGCTTTAGCCCAAACTTCGTAATACCCAGTATCGGGGAATTTTATTGAGGCTGTAAAATGTTGCCATGCCAATCTGTTTGTTGGTTTTTCAATCACACAGGCATTCCAGGTTGAACCATAATCAATAGAATATTCCATTTTAGCTACTTCCAATTCTCCTGCCCATGCATGCCCTCTAATATTTAATGCTTTGCCTTTATTAATAATAGCGCCAGATTTTGGATAGGTAATTAAAGATTTTACAGGCATAGATTCAATAATGCACATATCTTCATCTTTAACTTTTTCTCCTGGTGCTACAGGTTTGCACGGTACCCGATAAGCATCTCCTGTCATTTTTGGTCCATCATGAATTTTGTTTCTGATACTGATTCTGTTTACCCATTTACCAGAAACCGATGCAGGCCAGCCTCCAGCCACCAAACGCAAAGGATAACCGTGAATAAAAGGGATATCTTCACCATTCATTTGAAAAGCTATTAAGGTTTCATCTTGCAGAGCTTTACTCATGGGACAACCCCTTGAAATTGGTTCGTGTTTAGGGTCACGGCTTAAATGAATATCGGCAGCATGATAACCAATATATACAGCATCTTTTTTTATTCCAGCATCTTCTAAAACGTCTTTCAAGCGCACACCTGTCCATGAAGCACAGTGTACAGCTCCAACAGTCCATTGGTTTCCTTTTGCAGGAGGATTAAATTCACTTCTACCATTTCCTCCACATTCTATGGTTAATTGATAGGTGTAATGTTTGAATTTTGATTTTAACTCAGAAAGGGTATATGTTTTTTCTTTTACAACAGATTCTCCGTCAATTTTCAATACCCATTTTTTAGCATCAATATTTTCAGGAACTAATCCGTTGTTTCTAATGAACATGCAGGAATTAGGGGTGATTTTATCGTCTAACAAGTGTGCTTGGGCTTCAATATTCCAAGGCTTATCATTTAAGACAATCATTTCTTTATTTTTATTGAACATTTTAAATGGATCTGGGTCTTGTAATGCCAATGGTATATAGCCTTCCATTATATTAGAACCAAAAACAATTTCTGCTCCAATAAGTGTAGCAAACGAACTTAGCGTAACTTTTTTAACAAAAGATCTTCTTTTCAAAAGGGTCGAATTATAAGTTGATAAAACAAATTTTACTGAAATTACAATTTGTGAATTTATTATATGTAACTTATGTTACAAACATTATTTAAAGTCTTTATATATTGTTATTCAACTTATTAAACTAAACGACATGGAAAAAAATTTTGCAACAAAATTTATAGGCTGGTCATTTATAGTGGCAGCTGTATTATTATGGTGTGGTTGGGCACTTTCTCCGCATCATGTTGGTGAATATTTTAAAGCTTCAGACTTTTCAGAAATAGGAAAGGATGTATGGTATTGGATTTGGATGTATCGAATTCATATTTTTGGATGGGTAACTATGGCAATTGCAATCTTTGCTTTTGTTTCTATGACTGGAAAAAAACCTTATGGTGTTTTAATAGTTCCTGGAGCAGGTATGATTATAGTCGGAACATTTACTATAGCCATTGCAGCTGCTTATTATTATAATTATGGAGCTTGGGGAGTTGGCCAAACTATGGGTAAATCGCCTGCTGAAATTGAAGAATTTTTAGATGGCACTCTTTTTACAAATCAATATGTAACTTGTTTTGTTCGTTTTGGACGAATTTTTTCGGGTGTAGGATTAATATTATTTGGTGCTGGAATTTTAAAATGGAGAATTCTTGATAAATGGTTAGGTTGGTTTACAGTTTTACTTGGTCTTACTGCCATGGGAATTATATTAGCAATCCCAGATAATTTTGAAATTTATAAGCCTGTTTTCCATGTTAAAGTCATCTGGTTGGCTACAATGGGTATTTTTATTTTACTTAAAGGAATTAATCTTTCTAAGAGTGATACTTGATAATATTATTTAAATTTTGATAGACTGACTAAAAACTCTGCATTTTATTAAATGCAGAGTTTTTTATTTAATTCTTTTTTGAAAGCTCCAATACAAGAAATTTTGAATGGTGTTAAAAGGTATTTTATGGACCTCAATTACACATCAAATTTTAAACACTACATATATATTTTTCTTCAATTAATAAAAGGTGTTTATCATATCAATAATCATTATTGAAGTAACATGGTGTAACAATTGTTACACAGTAAACTGATTATGTATTAGCCAAAGTTGACAAAAGTCATGAAAATAGGTAGGCTTGAGCTTTAATTTTATTCAAATTTAAATCTTAAGTATTATGAAAAAAACTAAACTTTTTTTTATTGCATTTTTTATAACATTAACTGCATCTTTTTATGGACGCTCAAATGCAGTTAGTCTATCAATAGTTAATCCACCAGATGAATTTGAAACACTTTTAAGTTATTTAGAAAGTAATTCTAATTTTATGAATTCTGTAGCATTACCAATTATTGATGCTGAAGAGGTTAAAAACAACCTCAAAAACCCCAAATACCATGTTATAGATATTAGAAGTGAATCTTGGTTTGAATATGGCCACATTAAAGGGGCTAAAAATTTAAAGCCAGAAAATTTACTTTCTTATTTTGAAACAAGTATTGTTCCTGCCGAATTTGATAAAATTGTTGTTGTATGTTATTCTGGACAATCGGCATCTTACTTTGCAGGTCTTTTAAGAATAGCAGGCTATAATAATGTTTATAGTATGAAATGGGGCATGAGCTCTTGGAGAGAAGATTTTGCTAAAGACTCGTGGCTTAAAAACGTAAACAATGATTATGCTTCAAAAGTTGAAATAACTGATAATGCTAAACCAATTAGTAGCAATCACCCGGTTTTAAATACAGGAAAAAGTGATGCAAAAGATATTTTAAAAGCAAGATTAGTAGAGTTATTTAAAGTTCCATATAAAGAATTTATAATTAAGCCTGCTGATGTTTTTGAAAGCACAAATAATTATTTTGTAATAAATTACACAGAAAAAGATAACTACGATTCTGGTCACATAGCTGGAGCCATTAACTACTTACCAGGCTCATCATTAACAGCTCAAACAGACTTGCTTACATTGCCAACAGATAAAAAAATTGTTGTTTATGATGTAACTGGACATAAGTCGGCTTATGTTGTGGCTTACTTAAGCATATTAGGATACAGCACAGGCAATTTGGCTTATGGAGCCAATGGCTTTATGAATGGCAATTTAAAAAACCAACATTTGGATGCTTTTTCAAAAAAAGACATAAACATGTATCCTGTTATCGAATAAAAACAAAACTAAACTTCACAATTAAATATTTACATCATGAAAAAAATATCATTTTTATTAATTGGATTATTATTGATTCCTAGTTTATTGTTCATATCATGTGACCGAGGAGATGACTCTGGTTCTGATGTTGTAGCAACAGCTAAGTTCACTCTTTTAAAGGACTATATGGTTCAAAACAATTTAGATATTGACCAAATCCTAACAAACACAGATGGAGAAAAATTTGTTGTTGGCCCACCTGCCACAGCTGATTTAGTGGATGGTTTCTTAAGTAGCTATTACATCATGGATATTAGAAGTAGTAGTGATTTTGCAACAGCACATGTAAATGGTGCAAAAAATGTTGCCTTTGCAAATATTTTGACTGATGCAGCTAATGCAACAAAACCAATCCTTGTTATTTGCTATACAGGCCAAACTGCATGTTATGCAACAGCGTTGTTGCGTATGTATGGTTACTCTCATGCCCAAGCATTAAAATGGGGAATGTCTGGATGGAACTCAACTACAGCAGGACCTTGGAATAATGGCATAGGAAACGTAGCTCAAAATAATTCTAATTGGACAAACTCAGGTGCTCCTGCAAATATTGTTTATAAGGATCCAGAAATAACAAGTCTTTCTTCTGACGGTGCAACAATTCTTAAAGAACGTGTTGAAGCTGTTGTAGCTTTAGGTTTTCAAGGAGTTTCTGGTTCTGATGTATTAACATCTCCAGCAGATTATTTCACTAACAATTACTTTAGTGAAACAGATTATTTAAGCTTCGGGCATGTTTCAAATGCTTATAGAATTATCCCTCTTAATTTAATTGATAATAGTTATTTAGGTATTGATTCTGGAACAAATGCTAAAGTGGTTACTTACTGCTATACCGGACAAACTTCTGCTGTAGTTACTGCATGCTTAAGAGTTATAGGATACAACGCCTATAGTTTGAAATTTGGCATGAATGGATTGTATAATTCTAATCCTTCATGGACTTCAAATAAATGGAGTGCTTCAGTTCCAAAATCTTATCCGCTTTTCGCTAATTAATAGATTTAAAAAATTCATATGATGAATAGTAAAATATATATACTAATAGCTTTTGTTTTTATGTTTTATGTTGATAAAACATTTGCACAAGGCTGTGATGGAGGTGATTTAACAGCATCTGATTCTACAAGTACTCTTAATGTTAAAGTGTTTGGATATATTCAACCACAGTATGATTACAACTTTACCGACGGAAATGAAAATTCCTTCAAGTTCAAAAGAGCCAGAATTGGTGTTAGAGGTAAAGTTCACGAAGACTTTTCATATTATTTTATGCTAGAAACCAGCCCCTTTATTGGAAGTTCAGGTGATGCTTATTTAATGGATGCTTTTGTAACGTATGATAAATATAGTTGGGCAAGAGTTTCTGTTGGGTCGTTTAAACAACCATTTAGCTTAGACGTTTCAACACCTTGTAATGCTTTAACAACCATTGATAGATCGATAGTTGCAGACCAATTAGTTGCACCACAAAGGGATTTTGGTCTTATGGTTATTGGTGGTAATAATTATACTAAGTTTAATTATGCTGTGGCTTTAATGAATGGTCGTGGTTTAAAAGTAAAAGATGATAACACAAAAAAGGACATAATTGGTAGACTTACTTACAGGCTTACAAATTATTTAACTTTAGGTGGTAGTTTTAGATATGGTTATCCAATTCCTAATAATAATGACGATTCAAGAACTTCAGTTGGTGGAGAATTTGCTTTAGATTTTGATAAACTGAAAATTCAAGGAGAATATATTTATGATGAAGGTGCCTATTTTAGTGGAGCTGCAGGAGGTTGCGGTTCAACACCAGTTGCTTTAGGAGAAAGAAGAGATGGTGCTTACATTATGGCATATTATAACGTAAATGAAAAATTGCAACCAGTTTTTAAATATGAATTCTTTGATCCAGATCTTGATCTTAAAGATGATGGTAGTTACATGGAAAGAATGACTCTTGGCGCTAATTATTTCTTTAATGATAAAGTAAGATTACAAATAAACTATCAGGCAAATATTCAAACGGTATTAAATGTCGATGATGATGCTTTATTAGCTCAAATTCAAGTTAAATTCTAAATAAAATAATTTTAAAAATAATTAAGAGTCCCTGACATTTGTCAGGGACTCTTTGTTTTATATTCATTAAATTTATCGAAATCTTAATCTGTTTTAAATGTTTTATCAAGATTTCAATTTAAAAGAAACTTTATTAGTTCATTATTCAGAAATATTTGAAGAAGATTTAATTGATGAAATAGTTAATGTCGGTTATTTTAATAAAATAGAAAGCGGGAAACTATTGGTTGATATAGGTGATTATTTAACCCATATTCCATTAATTATAAAGGGTGTTGTAAAAATTATAAGACAAGAGAAAGAAGGAGATGAGTTGACTTTATATTATTTAGAACCAGGTGATACCTGTGCTATTTCCTTTGCAAACTGTATCAATAAAAAGAAAAGTATTTTTAGAGGTATAGCAGAAACAGATATTGAAGCAATTTTTATACCAGTAGAGATGGTAGATGAATGGCTAGTTAAGTACAAATCTTGGCGCCACTTTATAATTGACAGCTATCATTTTAGACTGTTAGAAATGGTTGAATCCATAGATTCTTTAGCATTTATGAAAATGAAAACTCGTATCTGGAAATATTTAACAAATAGAGTCAAAATGTCAAAAGATATTGATTTAGAAGTCACCCATCAAGATATTGCTACCGATTTAAATTCTTCACGTGTTGTTGTTACAAGAATAATAAAAATATTACACGATGAAGGTAAAATATTTTCTACCAGAAATAAAGTTAAGGTCTTAGAGTTTTTAGAATAATTTTTATATACTTTTTTATTCAAATGATAAATATCATGATTTACTAATCAGTTATTTCGTTATATTTGTTCAGACATAACGAAATTGAAAATGATTAGTATTGAAGAAGCTTTACATGCTGTTAATTTAAAAAGTAAAGAAATTTCAAAAGAAATTAAAATATCTATTGATAAAGCAGTTAATTTAACCTTATTCAAAGATGTGTATTCTCCAATAAATATGCCTCCTTTCAGGCAATCGGCAATGGACGGTTATGCACTTAATTTACATGATGATTTTACTTATTCTTTAATTGGTGAAGTAAAAGCTGGTGATAGCCATCAACCAAGATTAAAAAAGGGTGAAGTTGTTAGAATTTTTACAGGCGCTCCAGTTCCAGATTCTGCAAATGCTGTTATTATGCAGGAGAAAGTAATGGTTGATGAAAACAAAATTACTGTTGAAAATAAACTTCCAAAGGAACACAATATTCGTCAAATAGGTGAACAGGTTAAGAAAGGAGAATTGGCATTAAAAAAGGGTACAAAATTAATTCCGGCAGCTATTGGTTATTTAAGCTCGTTGGGAATTCATGAAGTTTCAGTTTATAAAATGCCTTCAATAGCACTAATTACCACTGGGAATGAACTTGTTGAGCCAGGAGAACCTTTAGCCTATGGTAAAATATATGAAAGTAATTCTAAAATGCTCCAAAGCGCTTTAATTAAATTAGGCTTTACTGAGATTACAACTCATAAAGTTAGAGACAATTATACCGATACTTATTCCAAAATAAATGATGTTATTCTTGAAAATGATTTAGTAATTATTAGCGGAGGAATTTCTGTTGGTGATTACGATTTTGTAGGCAAAGCATTAAAAGAATTAAATGTAGAGGAAGTCTTTTATAAAGTAAATCAAAAACCGGGAAAACCTTTGTTTTTTGGAAAAAAAGGTAACACACTGTTATTTGCACTTCCAGGAAATCCTGCTGCTGCTTTAACTTGTTTTTATATGTATGTTTTTGTGGCTTTGCAAAAATTAACTGGTTTAGAGGGTAACGGGTTGGTTAAGGTATTTGCTAAATCCACTTCAAATCATGAAAAAATGGGTGACAGGTCGTTACTTTTAAAAGCTATTTATAATGATGGTAAGGTTACTATTTTAGAAGGACAAAGTTCAGCAATGTTGCAAACATTTGCTGTTTCAAATGCTATTGTTAAAATGTCTAATGGTATGGACAAAATTAATGAAGATGATGTGATAGAGGTCATGTTACTACCAGTTTAAAGATTGTATTATGAATTGTAAAATTAAAAGCAGAATCTGGATTGAGCTTGACGGAGAAGAATTTTTAGGCGAAGGAAAAATCCAGTTATTAAAAGCCATTGGAGAAACAGGTTCATTATCAAAAGCTGCCAAGTCTATTCACATTTCATATAAAAAAGCATGGCATTTAATAGATGCAGTTAATAAAACATCAAAAAAACCTGTAACAATTAATAGTATTGGAGGTAAAGGTGGTGGTGGAACAGAATTAACACCTTATGGTAAATCTTTAATTAGTGCCTTTGATGATATGAACAAAAAATGTTGGGAATTTTTAGATGTTCAACTTGAAAAAATTAAGAGTTTATAAATTATGTTACAGTTAGATAATATTTATCTGTTTTTAATGATACTTCCCATTATATCCTTTCTATATTCTAGTGTGGGACATGGTGGAGCTAGCGGTTATTTAGCGTTGATGGCATTATTTTCTTTTGCTCCAGAAACCATGAAACCAACAGCTTTGTTGCTTAATTTATTTGTTGCCGGTATTTCTTTTTACTATTACTATAAAGAAGGATATTTTAATAAAAAACTATTTTTATCATTTGCTATAAGTTCCATTCCATTAGCTTTTTTAGGAGGTACTATTGAAATTGATGCGTCTATTTACAAAAAAATATTAGCTGTTTTATTGGTCTTTGCAATTTTGAAAATGTTGAATGTTTTTGGAAAAGAAAGCGATTCCATAAAGCAAGTAAAACTTTGGCAAGGATTAGTGGTTGGAGGAATTATTGGCTTTTTCTCTGGTTTAATTGGTATTGGTGGTGGCATTATATTAACACCAGTTATTTTATTACTTCATTGGGGAAAAATGAAAGAAGCGGCAGCAGTATCTGCTTTATTTATTTGGGTTAATTCGGCTTCAGGTTTAATTGGGCAATTAAGCATAGGGATTAGTTTAAATATGGATTCTTTTATATTGGTAGCAATAGCACTTATAGGAGGTGTTTTTGGTGGCTACTTGGGAAGCAAAAAAATAAACAATCAAAACCTACGCTATATACTTGCTTTTGTACTTGTTATAGCCTGTGTCAAATTATTTTTTACCTAAATATGATAAAAAAAGAAGACATAACGGGTATCATTTTAGCAGGAGGAAAAAGTTCTCGTATGGGAACTGATAAAGGGTTTTTGGAACTCAATGGAAAGTTATTTATTGAATATAGTATTTCGGCATTGCAACCTTTAGTTTCTCAAATAATGATTGTCTCAAATAATTCTGATTATGACGCTTTTGGGCTAAAACGTGTTAAAGATATTATTAAAAACTCAGGTCCTTTAGCAGGAATATATTCAGGTTTACATCAATCAAAAACAGCGTATAATTTAGTGTTGAGTTGTGATATTCCGTTAATAAAAAAAGAGATTTTAGAACAATTGATTAAAGCTCAAGATGGCTATTCAGACGTTATACAAATAGTTAGCAATGAAAAACAAATGCCTTTAATAGCATTATATAAAAAGACTTGTGAAGCTCCATTTTATAAACTTTTGCAAAATGATGAACGCCGATTGCATGTTGCAATCAATCAATGTAAAGTGAAAAATATTGTTTTAAATTCAGAATTTGAAACTTTTACAGAAAATATTAATACACCCGAAGAATTAGAAAAAATTGCAAATGAAAGTAAAAATTAAATATTTCGGAATGCTCTCAGAAGTCACTAATTGTGAAGAAGAAACTATTGATTTTTCAGAAAGTCATATTTCTGAGTTATTAGAAAAACTTTGTATAAAATACCCAAACTTAAGAAACAAAGACTTTCAAGTGGCACAAAATCAGGAGTTAGTGTCTTTTGATACAGAATTATCAAGTAACGAATTAGTTTTATTGCCACCATTTTCAGGTGGATAAAAAAATGGATAGATATAACCGACATATAATTCTTTCAGAAATTGGTCAAACAGGTCAAGACAAACTATCTAAAGCTAAAGTTTTAGTGGTTGGTGCTGGCGGATTGGGTTGTCCGGTTTTGCAATATCTTGCAGCGGCTGGTGTTGGCACTATTGGAATTATTGATTTTGACATTGTTGAAGAATCCAATCTTCAACGTCAAATATTGTTTGGAACATCTTCTTTAGGACAAAATAAAGCTGATGCTGCAAAAAGCAGATTGCAGGATTTAAATAATACCATTAACATAAAGGCATATGCAGAAATGTTAACCTTTCAAAATGCAGTTGACTTATTCAATCAATATGATATTATAGTTGACGGCACCGATAATTTTGAAACGCGTTATCTTATTAATGATGCCTGTGCCATTACTGGAAAACCCTTGGTTTTTGGGGCTATTTATAAGTTTCAAGGGCAAGTGTCTGTTTTTAATTATGAAAACGGACCAACCTACAGATGTGCATTTCCAAACAAACCAAAAAAAGATGATGTTCCCAACTGTTCAGAAATTGGTGTTTTAGGTGTTTTACCTGGAATTATTGGAACTTTGCAAGCTAACGAAGTTCTTAAAATCATTTTAGGTATTGGCAGTGTGCTTTCAGGGAAATTATTGTGTTATGATGCACTTTCCAATCAAACCACATCATTAAATGTTAAAAAGAATGATGCTGAAATTCAGAAAGTTTTATTAGACAAAAATAATTTTAAAAAGCAGCAATTTGAAACCTTTTGTAAAGTGAATAGTGAAGTTTCTATAAAAGATATTTTAAATAAAGAAAACGTCCAATTTATTGATGTTAGAGAGCTTTATGAACAACCTAAAGTAGAAGGTGTTGGTATAAAACAAATTCCTTTAAGCGAATTGGAAAATCATCTTGATAAAATAAGATTATATAAAGAAAAAGCAATTTTTTGTCAATCAGGAATAAGAAGTAAACAAGCAGTTTCTGTGTTAGAACAGCACAATATTTTTAATTGTTACAGTATTAAAGAAGGTGCTTCAGAAATAATAGAATTTTTAAATAACAGTCATTGAGATGGAGGAACGACAGAAGCAATCCATTCAAAAGAAAACGATAGCTTCGTGCTTCGAAATGACAGACAAACACGTAACAAATGAGTGATAAAAAACCTAAAAGTGTTTTTAAGCAAGGAGCTATTTCTTCAGAATTTATAGGAGAATCAATTGCTAAACATCAAACAAAAACAAGTATTGGAGCTCATAATATTTTTCTTGGTCAGGTTAGGGCAGATGTTATTGATAATAAAACAGTAGTAGCTATAGAATATACTGCTTATGAAGAGATGGCCAATGCTAAATTTCATGAGATTCGAGAAGCAGCTTTTGAAAAATTTGAACTCACCTGTATGCATATTTACCATAGTTTAGGAACTGTTAAAGCAGGTGAAATTTGTTTGTTTGTTTTTGTGTCGTCACCACATAGAAAAGCAGTTTTTGAAGCTTTAGAGTTTATTGTAGAAGAAATAAAAGCTAAAGTTCCGGTTTTTGGAAAAGAGATTTTTGAGGATAATTCACATCAATGGAAAGTTAACAATTGATTATTTATTAGTGAATATTGATTATTATGGAGGAAGCATTAAAAAATAGAACTAAAATTTTGGCCCACAACTGCTTGAAAATCACTCAAGCATTCCCCAATAACTATCTTTCTAATCATATTAAAGGGCAATTAATTAGATGCTCGACATTGGTAGCTGCAAATTACCGAGCAACATGTATAGCACAATCAAAAGCAATTTTTATGGCTTCAAGAAAAACAGCAAGTACTAAATAATCAATAATAATTAGGCAATAATAAATTAAAAATGGTAGATATTACACACAAAAGCACCACATTAAGAACCGCTATTGCACAGGCAATTGTTAAAGTTAGTAAACAGGAAACTATTGCTGCCATTCAAAATGATACAGTTCCTAAAGGAAATGTATTTGCCATGAGTAAAGCAGCAGGATTACTTGGCGTTAAAAGAACGCCAGATATTTTACCTGATTGTCATCCGTTACCTATTGAATTTACTAGTGTAGATTATGAAATAAATGGATTAGAAATAACAGTAATTTTTACGGTTAAGACTATTTATAAAACGGGTGTTGAGGTTGAAGCTATGCATGGTGCAAGTGTTGTTGCTCTTAACATGTATGACATGTTAAAACCAATTGATAAAGGCATTGAAATACATCATATTAAATTGATTAGTAAAAAAGGAGGAAAATCAGATTTTTCAGATAAATTCAGAAAAGATTTAACGGCCGCTGTGATTGTGTGTTCAGACACAATTTCAGCAGGTGAAAAGGAAGATAGAGCAGGAAAAGCAATCATTAAAAAACTTGAGGAGTGCGACGTTAAAATAGTCCATTATATTATTATTCCTGATGAAAAGGATGTTATTCAAGAAAAAGCTAAAACATATCAAGCACAAGGTGTAGATTTAATTATTTATACAGGAGGAACTGGACTATCGAGCAGAGATGTTACACCAGAGGCTTTATCACCAATTTTAGACAGAAGAATTCCTGGAATTGAAGAAGCTATTCGTAATTATGGACAAGACAGAACGCCTTTTTCAATGCTTTCAAGAAGTATTGCAGGAACCTTAAAAAACACATTAATTTTAGGATTGCCAGGATCAACCAATGGAGCTAAAGAGTCTATGGATGCTATTTTTCCATCGGTATTACATATTTTCAGAATACTAAAAGGTGCTAGACACGATTAAATGACAAATCAAAATAACATATTGCAAGATTCACACGGAAGAGATCATACTTATCTAAGAATATCTTTAGTGGAACGTTGTAATTTACGCTGTTTTTATTGTATGCCTGCAGAAGGTGTACAACTAACTCCTAAAAGTAATATCATGACTTATGAGGAGATTTACGAAATAGCAAAAACCTTTGTAAAACATGGTGTTAACAAAATAAGATTAACAGGTGGAGAGCCATTAATCAGAAAAGATATTCCGTTTATTTTTGAAAAATTAGCTTCATTACCTGTTGAATTATCTATTACTACTAATGCTGTAATCATTAATAAATTTATTGATACTTTAAAGTTATATGGTGTTAACAACATCAATGTTAGTCTGGATTCTTTGTTAAAAGAAAAGTTTAATAAAATTACACTTAGAGATCATTTTGATATTGTTTATAGCAATATTTTACTTTTAGTTAAAGAAGGCTTTAACGTTAAGATAAATGCAGTTTTAATGAAAGGGGTAAATGATGATGAGATTATTGATTTTATTAACTTAACCAAAGAATTGCCGGTTTCTATTCGTTTTATAGAATTCATGCCTTTTGATGGAAATAAATGGGATTTGAGTAAAATGGTTTCTTATGCAGAAGTGATGACTTATGTAAATGCATCTTTTTCAGAATCCGATATAGAAAGATTACAAGATGCACCCAATGACACCTCTAAAAATTATAAAATAAAAGGCTATAAAGGAAGTTTTGCAATTATAAGTTCGGTAACAAATCCGTTTTGCGATTCTTGTAACAGACTGCGTTTAACAGCTAACGGTCAGTTAAAAAACTGCTTATTTTCTTCAACAGAATCCGATTTGTTAACTTCACTTAGAGCAGGAAAATCTATAGAACCCATTATTCAAAAAGCTGTTCTAGCTAAGTTAAAAGTTCGCGGTGGCATGGATACTTTAGAGAAACTTCAAGAACCTAAACTCCATAATCAAAATAGAAGTATGATTACTATTGGTGGATAATATTATTTATTAGGCAAAATACATTTAGCACTTATCTTTTTCAAAATAGGTTCTAATCCAAACTCCAAAGCTTGTTTCATCACTTTTGAATCATCTTTATGGCATTTCAAGCATGCGCCCACTAAAAGCATTCGTTTTTGTTCTTCTACATTAAAGGGTCTAAAATCTGTTCTTGTAGATTGAATAACATGTTTGTCAACGTCTTTTAAGAAAGGAATCCATGCATCTTCGGGTAATTTATCATGACTGTTTAAAGCATATTCAGGAGTAAAAAACCATGTGCCTTTACCATTTTTTATATCATAAACCAATGCGCCTTTTCCGTAGCCTAAAGTAGCTGAATTAGAATGACAAGATTTACAATCACGTACTTGTTTGGTTGTGGTATGAGGAGAATTTGGCGCATATAGCCTGTGAAATGAAATATCACTACCAGTTTTACCAGAAAAACTTCCTTTATCAATAGTTAATATCATTCCTGGAATTGCAGGTTCAAAAACTTTTTCACCTTTATGTTCTCTAATTCCTATTGCTGGCTGTGAAGATGAAAACTCAGCTACATATTCTTTCCATTGACCTTTAACATATTTTTTATCCAATAAATCAAAAGCTCTAGGTTCGTTTTCATCATATTGATTATGGCAACCAATACAACGAGATGTCCATGATGAATGACATGCACTGCAACTTACATTCTCGTGCGCATGATCTCTTGAGCAAATTTTTGATTGAGGTTTTAAATCATGTAATTTTCCGTCTTTTTTACCAATTAAAAATGCATTTCTCAACGAATCTATAAAAGTATTGACCAAAGGATGACCATCTTTTTTTGCGATAATTATTTCTTTATCAGAATGTGAATAGTTTCGATGCAAAAACACTAAAAGACTTTCATTATCTAATGAATCATAAGGAATGGTATTGGGTTTTTCTTTAAAATGACAATCGGCACATTGCAACGCTACAGCATCTTCTTCATGAGTATATAATTTGCCATTTCCCATAACTTCATGCGAAGAATGACAATCTACACACAATAAACCTTTTGTGTGATGTACATCTTCAGTCATATTTTTGTAAACACGCTTATCTTCTAAAACCGTATAAAGATCTTTATCAACAATATCTTTCTCATCTAATAAAGTTTCTTGAAGACCCTCGTAATTTGTTGAAATTCTGCTTGAACGACTATGGCAACCAAAACAATGTGTATTATTAACAAAAATATTGGTAGATGGATGAAACTTGGGTAATACTTTTTTGTTAGAAGTTAAATAAGTTTTTAAATCATTTTTGGCTTCATCAGAATAATTCAAATGACAAGCATTACAACCACCGCCTCTGCTTTCCTGAGTAATTTCTCCGAAAGATGATTTTTCTGCTCCTAAATGACAATTGGCACATAAATCCCTTATATGTTTTTCTGATGCTGAATTTTTTATGTCCTTTATATGAAATTGGTGATTTGGATTATTTGTTTCACCAAACATAAATTTGTCAACAGCAATAATACCGCTATTGCTGGTCATTAAAGAACTGTTAATTCTGTTTAATTCATCTTGGTGACATTTTCCACAAGTTTCTTTGGCATCAGATAAATTTCCTGGTATTAAAATCATGCCTTCATGAGCTTCATTTTTATCTAAGGAAGTGGTATTCCCTAAATGGCAACTGGCACAACCTATAAGTTCCGGGTTATGATACCTTGAGTAACCCGTTGTATTTTGATGGCATTGTAAACAAGATTCATTTTCAACTGTTTCAATACTTGTATATTGACTCTCATTAAAGAGATTTTTATTTGATATAAATAACAAAATGGTTATCAGTAAAATAACCAAAATAATGCCCAAAAGAAGGTGATATTTTTTTCTCATTTTTTCTACTTATTCAAATTTACAATAATTTATAGAGTTAATTATTTAAAACTTTTTTCTATCAATTATTTTTAATCCTTATGTAACAATTGTTACATATAAAATCCTGATTACATGACTTTTATCATAATATAAAAGGGTATTTAAAAATATCTTTACCTCAGAAAAATATTTATAATTATGACCACTTCAAGACGAAAATTTATTAAAATTTCTGCCTTAGGTTTAGGAGGTTTGGCAACAACTTCTAGTGCATTTAAAATGTTTGGAGTAAACTCATATTTAGATGCTGTTGTTAAAGAAAATGTTGCTAAAAAATTTATAAGATCTGCTACCTATTGCGAAGTATGCTTTTGGAAATGTGCAGCTTGGGCTTATACAGACGAAGAAGGCGATATTAAAAAAATTATAGGCAATGAAGATGATACACATTGTAATGGACGTCTTTGTCCAAGAGGAACTGGTGGAGTTGGAATGTATAGCGATGAAGATAGACTAAAAACACCTTTAATTAGAACTACAATTAATGGTGAAGAAACCTATAGAGAAGCAAGTTGGGAGGAAGCTCTTGACTTAATAGCTTCTAAATTTAAAGATGTTAAGGAAAAATATGGACCGGAATCATTTGCTTTGCTTAAACATGGTTCACCAGGTAGTCACTTAGAACATTTATTTAAAGCCTATGGATCAGACACCATTGCAGAACCGGCATATGCTCAATGTAGAGGCCCAAGAGAAACAGGCTTTGGATTGACTTTTGGTTCTTGGATTGGTTCACCAGAGCCTACAGATATAAGAGACACCAAGTGTTTAGTGCTTATTGGTTCTCATATTGGAGAGAATATGCATAATTCTCAGATTCAAGAAATGTCTGATGCTATTGATAATGGGGCGACTATTATAACAGTTGATCCAAGGTTTTCAACCGCCGCAAGTAAATCAAAACATTGGTTAGCAATTAAACCTGCTACAGACATAGCTTTATTACTTTCTTGGATGCATGTTTTAATTGAGGAAGGCTTATACAATAAAAATTATGTTGAAAAATATACTTTAGGGTTTGAGCAATTAAAAGCCCATGTTAAACAATTCACACCTGAATGGGCTTATGGAATTACAACTATAAAACCAGAAGAAATTAGAAAGACAGCGCGTGTTATGGCAGCTGCAGCTCCTTCGGTAATTGTCCATCCTGGTAGACATGTTACTTGGTATGGTGATGATTCTCAAAGAGAAAGAGCTATTGCTATTTTAAACGGATTATTAGGATCATGGGGAAATAGAGGAGGCTTTTATTTTAAAGAAAGTTTAAAACTACCAAAATATCCTCATCCAGAATATCCAGAACCAAAATGGGGTTGGAAAGAAATTGGTGAAAAATATCCGTTTGCTGAAATGGGAATCACCTCTGAATTAATAAAAGCGACACTTCCAAATGAAGATAATAAATACCCAATTAAAGCGTGGATGGTGGCAGGTACCAATTTAATAAATACCTTACCGCAAAGAGACAAAACCATTGAAGCAATTAATGCTGTAGAATTCTTGGTAGTTATTGATACGATGCCAATGGAAATTACTGGATATGCAGATGTTGTTCTTCCGGAATGTACTTACTTAGAACGTTATGATGATATACGTTCTGCAACAAACAGAACACCTTCTATAGCAGTAAGAGTTCCAGCTGTAAAACCTAAGTATAATACTAAACCAGCTTGGTGGATAAGCAAACAAATAGGTGACCGTTTAGGCTTAGGAGACTATTTTAATTATAATGATTATGAAGAAGTCATAGAATGGCAACTTAATGAGCTAGGGACTTCTTTAGATGAAATGAAAAAAATAGGAGTTAAAAATTTTGAAAGAAAATCAGGGCCATTATTCTTAGAAGAAGGACAAGATCACGTATTTGGTACACCTAGTGGTAAAATAGAGTTTTACTCGCATCAATTAGCTGATAAAGGATTTGATGCTATGCCTGTTTACACACCGCATCCAGAACCACAACAAGGTTTTTATAGGTTAAACTATGGAAGGTCACCAATGCACACCTTTAGTAGAACTATTAATAATCCAAATTTAAGTGACTTAAAAAGTGAGAATACTCTTTGGGTAAACCCAAAAGTAGCCAGAGTGTTAGGATTGAAAAAGAACCAAGAAGTTTGGTTAAAAAACCAAGATAATATAGTGTCTACTTTCTCAATAAAAGTTAGAGTAACCGAAAGAGTTAGATGGGATTCAGTTTATATGTATCATGGTTTTGGACATAATAATAATAAGCTATCTAGAGCTTTTGGTAAAGGCATTAGTGATACAGAGTTAATATCACAAACAGTAATAGATCCGCTTATGGGAGGAACAGGACTTAGAGGAAATTTTGTTTCCATTTTAACAGAAGACCCACATAAAAATTCAGAGATATGAGATATGCAATGGTAATAGACACATTAAAATGTGTTGGATGTAGTGATTGCGTTGTGGCTTGTCAAACAGAAAACAACGTACCACATGGGTATTGTAGAGATTGGATAACCGAAGCAGTAAGTGGCTCGTATCCAAATGTTGAACTGGAATTAAGATCTGAAAGATGTAATCATTGTGATAATGCTCCTTGTGTTAGATGTTGTCCTACTGGTGCAAGTCATATTGTAGAAGGAGGGATTGTATTAGTAACTGCTAATGAATGTATAGGATGTGGAGCTTGTATAGAATCTTGTCCTTATGATGCACGTTACCAACATCCAGATGGTTATGTAGATAAGTGTACATTTTGCCATCACAGACTTGAAAAAGGTCAGCTTCCTGCTTGTGTGTCTGTTTGTCCTACAAAATGTATGTATTTTGGAGATTTAGACAATCCAAACAGTGAAGTTTCACAATTGTTAAAAAACAGAAACTATAAAACGTTAGCCCCTGAAGCAGGAACTAACCCTCACGTTTTTTACTTAATTTAAAGTATTCATATTATGCAAGAAGAATTATTTACAAGCGGAAGACATATTCCAAATATAGATCCTTCATTACAAATCTGGCATTGGCCAATAGCACTCTACCTATTTTTAGGTGGACTTGCTGCAGGAATACTATTTTTTGCTGCCTTATTTTATGTATTAGGAAAGGGTAAGGAATATCCAGCGGCTGTAAAAATAGCATCTATTGTGCCTCCTATATCTTTATCTGTAGGGTTGTTGGCTTTGGTTTACGATTTAACACATCCATTATACACATGGCAATTATATACTACTTTTAGAATTGAGTCTCCAATGTCTTGGGGCGCTTGGGTTTTAATGATAGTTACACCGTTGTCATTTCTATGGGCGTTCAGTTATTATAGAGAATCGTATGCTAAAATAGAGTCTAAATTAAACTTGTTTGGACGACTTAAATTCTTAAATAAATTTGAGAAATTCATTCAAGCAAACAGAATTTATATTGCGTATGCTTTAATTCCTTTATCAGTAATTTTAGGTGTATATACTGGAATATTATTATCAGCTTTCAATGCAAGACCATTATGGAACAATGCTATTCTTGGACCATTATTTTTAACATCAGGGTTGTCAACTGGTGCAGCAGCAATTATTTTACTTTCAAAAAGTGTTAAAGAAAGACACACGTTTGGTAAAATTGATTTAGGATTAATCATTATTGAATTAGCCTTAATTATTCATATGATTATGGGTTATTATGCAGGTTCTCAAGTACAACTTGAAGCTATGGAATTACTTGTTGGTGGCGAATTTACTTTGATGTTTTTTGGTTTTGTTGTATTACTAGGTTTGCTGGTTCCTGCCGTTTTAGAGTTAATAGAACTAATAGGATATAAAGTTCCAGTTATTGTGCCGGCACTTCTGGTTATTATTGGAGGTTTAATTTTTAGATTTATTATGATTGAAGCAGGCCAATTAACAAGATATCTTTATTAAAAAATAATTAGTTATGAGTTCAAAAAACAAAAAAAATAGTCACGTATATTGGAATCCATATTATGGTGGATTTCTACTTGGTATCATTATTATTTTCACTTTTTATCTTACAGGTAGAGGATTGGGAGCAAGTGGAGCCATGAAAAGTAGCGTTGTTACTATAGTTGATAAAGTAGCTCCAACACATGCTGAAAATAATGCCTATTACAGTAAGTTTATTAGTAAAGAGGATTCTCCAATGAATACTTGGTTGGTTTTTGAAGCATTAGGTGTTTTAATAGGCGCCTTTATTTCTGGAGGTTTAAATGGAAGAATTAAATGGCGAGTGCAACATTCACCAAAAATTTCAAGCAATAGAAGATTGGTTTTTGCATTATTAGGTGGAATATTATTCGGATTAGGAGCTCAAATAGCACGAGGATGTACAAGTGGTGCAGCTTTAAGTGGAATGGCAGTACTATCATCGGGTGGATTTTTAACTATGCTGGCCATTTTTGGTTCGGCATATGCTACTGCTTACTTTTTTAGAAAAAATTGGATTTAATAAATAAAAATAAATAATTATGGGACCTTTAATTCCTAACGGTATAATTCCTATTGAATGGGATAGTATAATAGCCATTTTCATTGGTATTGTTTTTGGCTTTGTTTTAGAATCTTCAGGATTTTCATCTTCAAGAAAACTTGCAGGGGTATTTTATGGGTATGATTTCGCCGTTTTAAAAGTATTTTTTACAGCTGCGGCAGTATCTGTAATAGGGCTTTATTATATGGATTATCTAGGGTATTTAGATATCAATCAATTATATGTGCATCCAACGTATTTATGGGGAGCAATTATTGGAGGTGTTATTATGGGAGTAGGTTTTGTATCCGGTGGGTTTTGTCCAGGAACAAGTTTATGTGCCGTAGCTATAGGTAAATTAGATGCTTGGATTTATGTAGGTGGAATTATGATTGGAGTTTTTCTGTTTTCAGAACTCTATTCATTTTTTGAACCAATTTACAATGGCTATTTCCTTGGAAATATAACCTTAATTGATTCATTTGGGTGGAATCCTTACTGGGTGATATTTATTTTTTCAATCATAGCAATTGTTGCATTTGCAGTATCAGATATGGTAAGAAAAAAAGTTAAAAAAGTGTTTTACTAATAAAACGAAATTACAATGGATAAAAAAAAGATAGCCAGAGTTGCTGCTTTCAGGTATAAAATTTTAGCAATAATATTTTTGGTACTAGCAGGAGGATTGGTTTTACTGCCAAAATATCAAAAGCAAGAAGGGATAAAATCTGAAACGCTATTAAGCCATGCCAATAGTACAGAAAGATATATTTCAACAGATCAAATTGCTAATAAGATCATTAATCAGGATCCTTCTTTTATACTAATAGATGTAAGGAATGAAGATAGTTTTAGCAATTACTCAATTCCAAATGCGATTAACATTCCTCTTAAAAAAATATTTGACGAAGAATCTTTAGCTTATTTAAACCAAAATCAGTTTGATGTTGTTTTCTTTTCTAATGATAACTTTTATGCAGATCAAGCATGGGTATTGTGTGATAGACTAGGATTTAAAAACCTAAGAGTTTTGAATGGGGGGTTAAATAAGTGGTTTTCAACGATAATAAATCCCAAGATGCCAAACGAGGATATGCCAGATGAAGAGTTTGAATTGTATTCAACAAGAAAAGCTGCTAGCATGTTTTTTGGAGTTGTATATTCAGATCAAGTTACTACAGAGGATTCAAATGTTAAACCTGAAGCCCCAAAACAAGTAATAACTGTTCAAAAGAAAAAGAAAAAAGTAGCTGAAGGAGGTTGCTAATTTTTAAAATTTATTAGAATTTCTATTATGAAAGAATTAGAAAAAGTAAAACGTATATCAATTGCTTCAACACTTTTTATATTAGCTGTGTTAATAGGTGTTTTGACTTTTGAAAGACCAAAGAATATGTATGCAATGAACACCAAAACTACTTTGGAAAAATTGAGTACTAATGATTATATGGTTTCATTAAATGAAATCACACCAGAGGTAATAATAATAGATATAAGAAGCCAATATGAATATGATAAAGGACATCTAGAAACAGCTATTAATATTTCAACACCTGATATTTTAAGTGAAGAAAATCAAGGCTTTTTCAATGAGCTTAAGGATGCAAATAAAATTGTTGTTTTATATGGAAAAAGTCCACAGGAAGCTAACATTCCATTTATGCTTTTGTATCAATTGGGCTTCGATAATGTTAAATTGTTAGCCGTTGAGAATAATTATCTGCAAAATAAATTAATTACAAGCCAAATTGATATAGAAAAGCCAGTAGCAGATATTAAAGCTTTTATTGCTGAATCAGTTAAAAAATCAAATGCTTCAAAAACTATTGCAGAAAAAACAGAACCTGTTAAAAAGGTAGTTACTGTTCAAAAGAAAAAGAAGAAAGTAGCAGAAGGCGGCTGTTAATCCATTGATTGGTTAATAGTTTTTAAAGCTAACAAAGCATTTTTCTCTTAATAAAAAATAATTTTAGACATCATAAAGTTGAATAATAAAGAATTAATACTAAAAGAAAAATTCATTAACTATTATTCTGATGTTTTTGAAGAAAAACTTATTAAGGAAATAATAAAGGTAGGTCATTTCGAAACTCTTGCAGCAGGAGATCTTTTGATTGATGTTGGAGATGATTTAACACACATTCCTTTAATTATTGAAGGTACTGTTAAAATTATAAGACATATAAATGAAGACGGTGAGTTAGCCTTATATTATTTAAAGCCAGGAGAAACATGCGCCATTTCGTTCATAAATTGTATAGAAACTAAAAAAAGTGTTTTTGAGGGTGTTGTAGAAACAGATTTTGAAGCTGTTTTTATTCCAGTTGATAAAATTGATGAATGGTTAGTTATTTATAAATCATGGAGACGCTACATAATAGACAGTTATCATTTTAGATTAATGGAAATGCTGGAGTCTATAGATGGTTTGGCTTTTAATAATTTGAATGAACGGTTATTTAAATATCTAAAAGACATGTCTAAAAGATATAATAAAAAAGTTTTGCCAATTACTCATCAAGAAATTGCGAGCGATATGAATACTTCAAGAGTTGTAATTTCAAGGATAATAAAGCAATTACAAGATGAAGGGAAGATAGTATCCACAAGAAATAAAATTAAAGTTTTAGATACCAAAGCTTAGTTATATAAACTATTGGTTTTCTAAATTAAAATAAAAAGCCTGCCATTTTAATGACAGGCTTTTTATTTGTATTAGAGTTTATATCCTTATTTTTTAAATTTATAGCTAAAACCTAGCATAACCATATCGGTAGTCATATCGTATGAAACATTACTACCTGGAATTGCTCCATATGGAGGATAAGCTTGAGCAAACATTGGGTTTAATATTTTTCCAGATGTTTTACCATCGCTAGCTCCATGATGATATACAGCATCTATGGTAAATTTTTCACTAAACTCGTAGCTAAATCCAAACTGAAATGCGTCTTTAATGATTGCTGTTGCAGGAATATTAAAGAAAGTAACATCGCTGTCTATTGGGTTTGAACTGTATGTGTAACCTATACGTAATGGTAATTTATTAATTCCTTTGTACTGTAATCCAGCAGATAAAATACTAATGTTTTTCCATCCAAACCCAGCAACAGATGCTCTTTGTGTCCATCCTGTGTTCATAAAACCGGCAGTATTTTCATAATCTACTCTTCTAAAGTCGAAAGCAAAATCAAAATCACTAGTTGAATATCCTAACCCAAGAGAGAAGATTCCTGGATAATCCATTTGGAACTCATTTTTAGAAGTACTATTGTCTAAATATGTATTGTCGAATTTGAATTTTAAGAATGTTTGAGGCATTTTATAAGATGCACCAAGTTTTATACCATTACCTGAATCATAGAAAACTCCAAATTGAGCTCCAAACCCTATCGCTACTGTGCTTTCAGTAGAAGGATATCCTGCTGTTGTTGGATATGCTGTTGGGTTTGGAGTTAATTCAAGAGAAGAATAGTTTATGGTTGGTTGTATACCAACTGAAAACTTTTCTGTTAATTGATAAGCCCAAGTAGCTCCAACTTGCAATAACATATAATCTGATTCAATACGGCCAAAACCTCCCATGCTTTGAGGCATATTAATAGGATTTGTCATATTTTCTGGGAAAGTAACACCAAATCCGCTGATACCAAATGCAGAAACACCAAAAGTGTGTTTGCTACCTTCTTTTCCCCATACCATTGCTAAAGCTGGCATTGGAGAAACACCTCTATCGTCTTTAGTTGTTCCACTGTAAAAATTTCCAGTTGGTTGTCCAGATTGATTGAATTCTGGAACAGTTGAGTATAGTTGAGGTGAAGAGAAAAATGCTCCAATATCAAATTTTAATATTTTTTCGTCAAAAACTGATATTGCAGCAGGGTTCCATTGTAATGCTCCCGAAATATCCAATGGTTGTGCTGTAGAAGCACCCCCCATAGACATATTAACAGCACCTACACCTTGCATAATGTGTCCTGCTTGTGAAAACACCATAGCAGAAAAAGTTAATAAAAAGATTGGTAAAATTAAAGATTTCATAATTTCATGATTTGTAAGACATTTTATAACAAATTCATTTTTTCAATGTCTAAAAGTTGTTTTTAATATGTTTATTAATAATAATTAATACAAATTTAAACTATGATACTCTAGATAATCATGACTTTTGTCACCCTTTTTAATAATTAATTTGCCACAGTTTTTTTACTTTACACGCTTTTTCACCTGATTTAATCATTTGTTTTTTTCAGTTTAATTTATTTGAAAAATAAAAAAAAAGTATAATATTGAGTTGATTCCCAATAAAGGATATTATGCAGCTAATATGTCTGCATCACCTTTTAGAACAGATGGCAGGAAACCTATAACTAAAAATGAAAAGTACTTTATTGAATTATAAATACAATTGTTTAATTACAACAATTGTTGTTTACCTATAATTTCTTTAACCTTAATTCTGTAAACTATAGGTATACAACCGGTATTTAATTTACTTGAAAAGAAATTTATTGATTCTGGGTTTTTTGTCCCTTTTTTAGCTATAATTTTTTTGACATTTTGAGAAAAATTATGAAGTTGCATTTTAGCTTCACTTCCATTAAGTTCTTCAAATTCCCCAATTACTAAAACAGATTTCCAATCATTTAACGAATTAATTTCTTCTAACTGAAATGCTACAAAAGGGTGCAATCTCATAGCACTAATTTTATGCCCTTCATCAGAATAGCTTATTATTATATTTTCTTTTTGGTCATAATAATAAGTAATTGGAGTTATAAAGGGAACATTATTAAAAATATATCCTAAGTGGGCTATATAATTGTCATTAAGTACTTGAATACAATCTTTCTTTACCATGTCTTCACTCATATTTATTCAAATTTTAATAAATTAATAAATAGAACAGAATCTTAAAAAGATAAGAAGCTTAGTGAAATTAGAAATAAATTTGTTTTCACAACATGATTTAAGTCATGTTGTGAGTATTATAGATTAGACTTTATTATTGAAACAATATGGTTTTTATCCATAACACCAGATTGTTTCCAAAGCAGACTGCCTTTTTTAAAAAGTATCATGGTTGGTACACCACGTACTTGATATTTAGCTGATAGCTCTTGGTTTTTATCAACATCAATTTTGATAATTTTCACTAAGTCACCAAGCTCAGCTTTAACGTCTTTAAGAATTGGAGCTAAAGTTTTACATGGGCCACACCATTCTGCAAAAAAATCTACAAGTATAAGCGTTTCAGAATTAATAATATTATTGAATGATTGTTTCATTTTTTATATTATTTTTTTATAATTACTTGTTTATTAACACAATAAAATTAGTGTTTTTATAATAAAATAAGCTGAGTTAAATTTAACTAAAATAATTACTATTTTTTAACATTTTTGAGTCATTCTTATGTTTAATGTCTTTATTTTTTTTTCGTACTTTTAAGCTTTAAAATTTTCAAACCAATAAATAAATGTTTCAGAGAGATCAGGATGTTTTTAATTTACTTTTTGAAGCAGTTTCTGAAGGCGTAATAGTTGTTGATGAAACTCAAACTATTGTAGCAACAAATATTTCTGTAGAACAAATGTTTGGTTATGAAAATAAAGAGCTAATTGGTAAGCCTCTAAATATTTTAATTCCAAAAAATTATCATTCAGGTCATGCTGGACATTTTAATGGCTTCATAAATCAAAGGGTCAGTCGTAAAATGGGTAATGGCCGTGATCTTAATGGCATTAGAAAAGATTCAACTATTTTCCCTTTAGAGATTGGTCTTAATCCCTTTAAGGCCTACGGAGAAATATTTGTTATGGCTTTAGTTATTGATGTTTCTGTAAGAAAAAAACATGAGCAAGAAATTGTTGAATTAAACATGCAATTGGAGGATAAAGTTTTAAGACGTACACAAGAATTAAGTAATGCCATAAACGAACTTAAAGCACTTAATAGTAGATTAGAAGCCGAAAACAAAAAAAGAATTGAGGCGGAAAAAAAGACTAAAATTGCCTTAAAAAAAGAAATAGAACTTAATGAACTAAAAACAAAATTTTTATCTTTAGTTTCACACGAGTTTAAAACACCTTTAAGTGGTATTTTAACATCAACGATGCTCTTAGGTAAGTATAAGCTAACTGAACAACAAGATAATAGAGATAAGCATTTAAAAACCATAACAGATAGAGTTCATTACTTGAATAATATTCTGAATGATTTTTTATCTATTGATAAGCTTGAAACTGGAAAAATAAAATATAATTTTAATGACTTTAAACTTAGCAAAGTTATTAATGAAGTGGTTTATAATTGTAATTTATTATTAAAAGAAGGGCAAAGAATAAAATATCCAGATAATATTGACGATATATCATTATATCAAGATGAAAAAATAGTAGAGTTAACATTATCTAATTTAGTTCATAACGCTTTAAAATATTCACCAGAAAACACCATAATAGATATTGATGTAAGACATGATTATGAAAAAACCACCTTTACTATAAAAGATAAAGGAATTGGAATTCCTGAGAGCGATCAGAAAAATATATTTAATCGTTATTTTAGAGCTGAGAATGCTTTACTTACTCAAGGTACAGGAATTGGATTGAATATTGTAAAAACACATTTAGAAAATTTAGGTGGTAAAATTAAATTTGTGAGTGAAGAAAATAAAGGAACAACATTTACTGTTACTATACCAAATAAAGCTTTATAATGAAAAAAATATTACTAATAGAAGACGATGTAGTTTTAAGAGAAAACACAGCAGAGCTTTTAGAATTGTCTGGTTATCAGGTAGAAACTGCATCAAATGGTAGAGCAGGAGTTGAGGTTGCAAAAAAATATGTGCCAAACATTATAATTTGCGATATTATGATGCCTGAACTTGATGGCTACGGAGTTTTAGAGAATTTATCAAAAAGCGATATCACAAAATATATTCCTTTTATTTTTTTGTCAGCTAAAACAGAAAGACATGATGTTAGAAAAGGCATGGATCTTGGAGCAGATGATTACATTACCAAACCTTTTAATGAAGAAGAACTTATTAGTGCCATTGAAAGTAGAATTGCTAAAGCTGCTATTCTTAATGAAGAAAGAGAAGCACAAGGTTTTAAACCTAATGAAAATGAATTCTATGATGATATTAGGACGTTAAATGATTTAAAAAACTTTTTTGACGATAATGGTAAGACCTTTAAATATTCAAAAGGCGATATTATTTATGAAGAAGGAAATAATTCAAACTATATTTTTTTAATAAGAAAAGGAGTTGTAAAAAATTTTAAGTTTGATCATGATGGAAAAGAACTTACTACAAATCTATTTCAAGAAGATGAATTATTTGGATACACATCTTTCACGCAAAACATTCCTTATCAAGAGTCAGCCACTGCAATAAAAGACACCGAATTAGTTGGAGTTTCAAAGCAAGAATTAAAAGATGTATTAGATAACAATCATAGAATAACACTTGAACTTATTCAATTATTAACAGATAATCTTTCTGGAGCCAGAGACCAATTATTAGAAATGGCATATAGTTCTGTAAATAAAAAAACGGCCATGACCATATTAAAATTTGCCGAAAAGTTAAATAACAAATCTGGTGAGGCAATAAGAATTTCAAGAAATGACTTAGCAAGCGTTGCTGGAATTGCTACAGAGACTTTAATTAGGACTTTATCAAGTTTTA
Source organism: Flavobacteriaceae bacterium UBA6231 (assembly GCA_002441545.1). Classification (GTDB taxonomy): domain Bacteria; phylum Bacteroidota; class Bacteroidia; order Flavobacteriales; family Flavobacteriaceae; genus Yeosuana. The sequence goes on from DJWL01000017.1 coordinate 28,373, forward strand.
AAAAGGATGGTCTTATTGAAATTGAAGCTAGAAATATTAAGATTTTAGACATACAAAAACTTCAACAAGTTAATTAAATCACATTATCATATTTCATAATATGATTTATATCATTTTTTGCGATGATATAGGCTTCTATTTTTGTTTTTGATTAGAAGTAGATTTAAATAATGAAAAACATATTAATACCAACTGATTTTTCTGAAAACTCGTGGAATGCAATTGAGTATGCCATTAATTTTTTTGAAGACTCATCTTGTAATTTTTATTTATTATATGTAAATCAAATTAATACGTTTGTTGTTGCAGATACTACTTATATACCATCGCAAACGGTTATAGAAGAAACATTTATAAAGCCAACGAAAGCCCGATTAAATGAGGTGTTAAATCGTATTGCAAGTATATCAAATAATGAGAAACATAAGTTTTTTGCATTAACAGATTATAATTATTTTATTGACTCTATTAGAAAACATGTTGTAGATAAGAAAATAAACCTAATTGTAATGGGTACTAAAGGTGCATCTGGACTTAAAAAACTTATTATAGGAAGTAACACAGGCGATGTTATTACACGAGTACATTGCTCAACATTGGTCGTTCCTGAAAATGCGAAATACATAAAACCCAATGTAATTGCTTTTCCAACAGATTTTTCTTCATTTTATTCAACCAATCTATTACTTCCAATTATAGAAATACTAGACATGTATAAAGCTTCTATAAATGTTTTGCATATCAATAAGAAAAAAGTAAACTTAAATTTAGATCAAGAAATTAATAAAGGTTATTTAGAAGACTATTTTAGTAATTACGACTATAATTTTTATAATTTAACCAATAACCATATAGAATCTGCTATACAAACTTTTGTTGAAAACAATAATGTCAACCTAATAACTATGGTTGCAAAAAACTTGAATTATTTTCAACGCATTTTATTTAATCCAACAGTTACGGAAATTAGCTATCATACAGATATTCCATTTTTGGTATTGCATGAATGAATAAACCAAAACTAACATTTGTCATAGTTTTTTTATAAAGAATGCGCTAATTTTAAACAACTTAATGTTAACAGCAATTTTTTTAAAGGACAGGTGACGATTTAGGAAGGATATTGTCAACTGTCCTTTTTTTTCTTAATACTATAAAGTCATGAGAAATATCCTAATTCCAACAGACTTTTCAGATAACGCTACAAATGCTATTAACTTTGGATTGAATCTTTTTAAATACGATATCTGTGTTTTTTACTTTTTACATGTCTATCAAGACGAATTGTATTCCGAAGAAAACCAAATAAACAGAAATAATTTTAAAGAAGTAGAAAAACGAATGAGTGATAAATCTTTAAAGCAATTACAAGATTTAATAGCTGATTTAAAAAAAAAATATCCCAACCCGAAATTTAGTTTTCGTATCATATCAGCTAATTCATTATTAGTTGATGAGATTGATAAAATAGTTGAAGAACAAGACATTGATATTATTGTAATGGGTACTCAAGGTAAAACAAATAATAAAATGATAACCTTTGGTAGTAACACATTACAAGTGTTGAAATATGTGAGTTGTCCTGTTTTAGTCATACCAGAACATTATACATACAATAAGCCTAAACATATATTATTTACAACAAATTACTTAATTCCTTATAAAAGAAGAGAGTTAAAGCTTTTATGTGAGATGGCTTGTCCGTATAGAGCAAAAATTGATATTTTGTACGTTTCAAACAGCAATAAATTATCATTAAGACAAGAAGATAACAAGTTGTTTATTAAAGACACACTATGTAAAAACGAAACCAACTTTTTAATAATAAACGATAACAATATTACAGAAGCCATAAACACATTTGTAACTCAAAATAAAATTGATATGTTGGTTATGGTAAACACAAGGCATTCTCATTTAGAGAATATATTATTTCAATCTAAACTTGACGAGATTAGTTTAAATTCTAAAATTCCTTTATTGGCCTTTCAAAATATTGAAAGAGAAATTCATTAAACTTTAATACTCATATAATGAAAAGGATTTTGTTACCTACTGATTTTTCAGATAATTCATGGAGTGCTGCAGTTTATGCTTTAAAACTTTATGTCGATGAAGTTTGTATGTTCTATTTTTTGCATTCAGCACATAAAAAAAGCTTAAAAAGTGAGGCATTCAAATCTCTTTTGCAATTAAAGGAACAAGCTGATGAATCAAACGCAAATGCTAATCATAGTTTTGATATTATTTTAAGTACTCAAAATTTAAAAACAGCCATAAAAAAAGCTGTAAAGAAATATAAAATTGATATGACTGTTATGGGAACTAAAGTTTCCACAACGGTAAATACGTTTTTCTATGCAAGCAACACGTTAAAGATTATTAAAAGAGTAAAAACTTGCCCTTTTTTAATTATTCCTGAAGAATATGATTTTGTAATACCTAAACAAGTGGCATTTCCAACAGACTATAATAGATTTTATAGTTATTTAGAATTAGATGTCCTAAAAGATTTTGTGTCTCTTTATAACTCGAAAATTAGGATAGTACATATTAATGTTGAAGAAAAGCTGAATGGCATTCAAGAATATAATATAGAATCCTTAAAAAAATATTTAGAAGATTATGAATATAGTCTTCATTGGATGCCAAAATACACAAACAAGGCAAAAGAAATTAATGTTTTTGTTGAAGACTTAAATATTGATATTCTTATCATGATAAAAAACAAGCACAATTTTTTCGAAAAAATAATTAAAGAAGACTTAATTAAAAATTTAGTTTTAAACTCAAAAGTACCTTTCTTAATTATACCTAATAGCAACATTAAATAGAGTAAACAAGTTAAATATTATACTTAAAAATGGAAACGCTTGATATTAATATAACAAAATCCTCTGGAGAAAAAGTTAAGTTTTCTATAGAAAAACTTAAAAAATCTCTTGAACATACTGGTGCGTCAAATATTATTGTAACAAAAATATTGGATACTGTAAAAGATGAATTATATCAAGGTATTTCTACAAAGGAAATTTATAATAGAGCTTTTTCATTATTAAAAAAAAACAAAAGCTATTTAGCATCAAAATATAAACTTAAAAAGGCGATTTATGAATTGGGACCAACAGGATTTCCTTTTGAGCGATTTGTGGGAGCCATATTAAAATATTCTGGTTACAATATAAAAATTGATACCATTGTTGAAGGTCATTGTGTAAAACATGAAGTAGATGTATTGGCTGAAAAGAATAATGAAATATTATTAATTGAATGTAAATTCCATAATGAAGAAGGCATAAATTGTAATGTTAAAGTACCTTTATATATTAACTCAAGATATCAAGATATAAAATCAGTTTGGGATTCATCATCAAGAGGAAACATTAAACTTAAAAGTGGTTGGGTTGTAACCAATACTAGATTTACTGAAGATGCTTTAGTATATGGAAATTGCATGGGTTTATATTTGTTAAGTTGGGATTATCCAAAAGATAATGGCTTAAAAGACAGAATTGACAGATTAGGATTGTACCCAATAACGGTATCAACATTACTTACCAATCGGGAAAAACAATTTTTATTAAACAATAATATTGTATTGTGTAGGGAATTGGTAAAAGATAAATTTTTTTTAGACCATTTAGGGATTTCAAAAATTAGAAAAGATAAAATTTTAAATGAAATAGAACATCTCTGTAGAATTTAATACTCATAAATACCATGTTAAATAATGCGGTAATTCAGTTTTTAGGTGCAGCAGAAACCGTTACAGGATCAAAGTTTTTAGTTGAAGCATTTGGAAAAAAGATTCTAATTGATTGTGGCATGTTTCAAGGGATTAAAGAATTGCGTGAACTTAACTGGACAAACCTTTCAATAAATGCTCATGAAATTGATATAGTATTGCTTACTCATGGCCATTTAGATCATGTAGGTTATCTTCCAAGGTTGGTTAAACAAGGCTTTAAAGGGAAAATTATTGGAACTGCTCCAACACTTGAAATAGCAAAAATCATATTAAATGATGCTGCCAAAATACAAGAAGAAGAGGCAGAAAAGGCTAATAAAGAAAAATTCACAAAACACAATCCGGCATTACCATTTTATACTTTAAAAGAAGTTGAAAAAACCATAGAGTTGTTTCAAGTTGAAATGGAAAATAAATGGATTACTTTTTCAGATTATATTTCATATAGATTTCAATTTAACGGACATATTTTAGGGTCTACATTTATTGAGCTAGATATTAATAGTAAAAGATTTGTTTTTTCTGGTGATATTGGTAGAGAAAATGATTATTTATTAGAGAGTCCAAAAAAACCTGAATGGGCAGACTATTTGTTTTTAGAAAGTACCTATGGCGATAAATTGCATTTTAACGAAAATGTAGAAAGTATAATTTCAGACTTAGTTTATGAAACTATTAATAAAAAAGGAAATTTAATTATTCCAAGTTTTGCTGTTGAAAGATTGCAAACTTTAATTTATCTGCTTTGGAAATTATATAAAAAAAACAAGATTCCTAACATTCCTATTTTTATAGATAGCCCAATGGGAAAAAATGTTTTAGCTGTATTTAAACAATTTTCAAAGTGGCACAAACTTTCAGATTCAGAATACAATGCTATGTGCAATCATGTAAATATAATTGAATCATATAAAGAAACATGGGAAACAATAGATAATAAAAATTCCAAAATAATCATTGCAGGAAGTGGAATGGTTACTGGAGGAAGAGTGCTAACGTATCTTCAACAATTAATAGATGAAGCATCAACAACTGTTTTATTAGTAGGTTATCAAGCTGAAGGAACACGCGGTAGACAACTATTGGATGGCGCTAATGAAATTAAGTTTTTCGGAAAATATTTTCCGGTAAAAGCGACTATAAAAAGCCTTGAAAGTCTGTCTGCACATGCAGATCAAGATGAAATTTTGAATTGGTTGAGTAAAATTAAAAACATTCCTGAACAAGTTTTTTTAATTCATGGAGAGCCAAAAGCATCAGATGCTTTACGAACAAAAATCAAAGATGTTTATGGCTGGCAAGTAAATATTCCTAAGCTTTATGAGATAAAAAAACTCCTACTTTAAGTTATAAAACTTTCTTAAAAATTGTAATTGCTAACATTTATCATTGTTTAAATATTGATTAATCACTAACTTAAGAACACTTTAATTATTAATTATATATAAAGTTATGAGTCTCATTAAATCTAACAAAAGGAACAGGTTATTCCCTTGGGATAATGCTGGCTTAAAAAAATTTTTAAGCACTGACGGATTCTTAAATGACGATTTTTTTGCATCAGACAGTTTTATGCCTGCAATGAATGTTAAGGAGCTAGATAACGAATTTCAAATTGAATTTGATGCTCCTGGTTTTAATAAAAAGGACTTTATAATTACATTAGACAATAATGTATTGAATGTTTCTTGTGAAAAGAGTAAAGAAGATAAAAAAAATGACGAAGGTTATACTAGAAGAGAGTTTAATTACGAATCATTCAGCAGATCTTTACAACTTCCGGATACTGTAAATCCTGAAAAGGAAGTTAAGGCCACTTATAAAAACGGTATACTTAAACTTAATTTAACGAAAAAAGAGGAAGCTATAATTTCAAACAAAAAAATTATTGAAATAGCTTAACCTTTAAGGCAGAAAGCTATTAAGTAAGAAAATTGCTTTCTGCCTTTTATTGCTTATTTAAATCTTATTGTTATGAAAGTCATTAACACATCTCCAAAATATATTGAATGGTTAAATGCAGAATTAATGCATGAAGAATCTACAAGATGGTTATCAGAATTGCGTTTTATTAAAGATGAAGATCACTTTTTTGAAGACTTAATTAAACTATTTACTTTACAATTGATTGATAGTAAAAACTTTACAAAAAGTAAAGAACTAGTATCACAAATAAAAAGACTTAGGATTAAAAATGCCGAACTTATAAATGCAATCATAATTCATGAAAAAGAACTTAAAATTATGGTTGATGGTAAAAATCAATTAAAAGAAGAAGCTCTTTATAAAGAAAAACATAGAGATACTTTAATTGCAGTCAAAAAATATTTTAAAGAATATAGAAATCTTAAAAGTCAGATTTTTAAAACTATAAAAGGAGTTATGAAAATTGAAAAGCAAAAACTTTTATTGCCTTAAATTTTTGTAGAAATAATAACAATTTTGTTTGATTCTAAATCGGTAGTAAAAAATAAATACAAATCGCCACCATCTTTTATAACTAACTTTTTTCTGATGAGTTCAACACTTTCAGGAAAGTTTCTTGTGGTTATGTTTGCCTTTTTTAAGCCTAATTTTTTAATAGTTTTAGGATTATAAGGCAATATTGAATCTATTTTAAAACGCCTTCCTGGAAAATCAATGAGCTCTTGACTTGTGTATAAATGTGAATGCTTTTGTAATTTAAATATACTTAACTGATTTGATATTGAATGAAATGCCCCAGATTTTAAAATAGCAGAATTGGGTTCGAATAAATAGGTAAGTGGCTTGGAATATAATGATTCCAAGTTTTTTTCTTCTTCTAAAGAAAAGTCAAAATGGAACTCTTCGGTTTTAGTAAGATTTACTGTTTTAACTTCTATATTATCAGTAAATCCATGTTCTAAAATCCAGAGTAATTCTTTTACTTCATTATTTACAGCTACGACATGTATCGTTTTCACAAACTTCAATTCATTAATACCTATCGATATATCAAGCAACGGAGATGTTTTAATCATGATATTTTTAGTGTACTTTAATAGAATATTTAAGTTTTCTGGAATGTTTGGAAGGCAATCATTTAAAAAGAATACTTTTCCTTTACTATCATGTCTTCTTGACGGATCTACATAAATCCAGTCGAAAGATTTTTTTTGTGAGTTTAAAAATTCAATACCATCAATATTTTTTGTTTCAATATTATTAATGTTTAATTGCTTGTAATTATAATTAACAAGTTCTGATAAACTTGAATTTATTTCACAATGAATAACTTGCTTAAATTGTTTTGAAAAATAATAGCAATCTACCCCAAAACCGCCAGTTAAGTCTATAATGTTTTCCCCATTGATTAGTTTAGATTTATAAGAAGCAGTAATTTCAGAAGACGTTTGCTCAATATTTAATTTATTTGGATAGTATATATTTTTACCATTAAACCAAGTAGGCAATTTGTATTCACACTTATTTTTAGCTTCTATTTGCTCAATAATTTCTTTAGTATCTACAGAAGTAAATGGTGTTCCTTTTAATAAAATAGAAGCAATATTTTTATCTAAATTATTAGTTATAAAATTTTGAATATCAATATTTAATATGTTTTTATTCAAACTATAACTACAAGCCTTTAGTGAGTTTTTTTACAATCTGGTTTTCAGATAAAAACTCCTTTAAAATAACTTTAATTGCTGTATATGCAGGAACAGCAACTATAAGACCAACTACACCAAATAAAATACCAGCAATTAAAATAATTAAAAAGATTTCTAATGGATGAGACTTTACACTTTTAGAAAATATAAACGGTTGGCTGAAAAAATTATCAATCAATTGTCCAATAATGAAAACCAAGAATACCCATAAAGTTTTTGTAAAAACAATATCAGCAAAACCTTGATCAAGATTACTTGTCATAGCTAATATTAGCATTAAAAAACATCCTATTAAAGGACCAACATAAGGAATAAGGTTAAGTAGTGCACACAAAAACGCTATCACTACTGCATTTTCAACACCTACAATAAGCAGGCCAATAGTGTAAATTATAAAGATGATTAAAATTTGAAAAATGAGTCCAACAAAATATCTTGACAGCAAATCTTTAATTTTATTTAATGAGTTTGTTAAGCGTGTTTCTTTAGAGTCTGGAATAAAAATCAACAAACCATTTTCAAATAGTTTGCTGTCTTTTAAAAAGAAAAAAGAAATAAAAAGTACTGAAAATAAACCAACACTAAAGCTTCCTAACCCACTAATAATTGAATTTAAAAAATCAGGAATAATGGAATAATCTATTTTTGAAAGTAAACTGGAATCTTTAAAAGATTGCTCAATGTTTATATTATTTATTTTGAAATAAGAAATAACTTGTTGGTATAAATTCTCAATATTTGTTTGCAATTTATCAATGTCCAATAATGATAAATTATGACCTTGTTTAACAATTAAAGGAATAAAAAGAAGCACTAAACCAACGAATAAACTTATAAGAAGTAGCATAGTAACTATGACTGCAATAGTATTCTTAAATTTCAATCGTTTTTCAAGAAACAAAACGATAGGTCTGCCAATTAACGAAATAACAACTGCAATTGTTACATAGATAATTACCGACTCAATTTTATATAAAAAATAGAGAAATAAAGCTATGGCTAGCATAATTCCAAAAGCTCTTAAAATGCCTTTTGCTATATCTTTTGAATTCATTTAGTAAATATAATAATTTGTCATTATGAGGAGCAACGTGACGACGTAATCTTTTTAAGTAAAAATTCTAATATTGAGATTGTTTCACTGCGCTCGCAATGACCTTTACAAAAGTTGCTTGGTGATTTCGTATAAAGCAATATTAGTCGCCTGTACTACATTCATGCTACTGTTTTGTCCAAACATATCAATATGTATAATATGATTTGAAATATTAAGGATTGCTTCAGAAATTCCAAAATTTTCATCACCAATAACAAGAGCAATTGGTTTATCTTTTGAAAAATTAAACATGTGAATTGGTTTGCTTTGGGTTGTAATTTCTAATGCTATAATTTGATAGTCTTGCTTTTTTAAATTTGAAACAACTTTAAATGCAGAATTACAAAACTCATGATTAACAACTTTTTCTGTAGCTCTTGATGTTTTGGCTGTTTTTCTTCCTAATAAAATTTGTTCGCCACACAGAATTAATTTTTCAACACCAAAGGCATCAGCAATTCTAAACAAACTACCAATATTGGGAGCATTAGTAACATTTTCAGACACTAAAACAATTGGGAATGATTGCTTTTTAAAGTTTGTATTGTAATGGTTGAGTTGCATCTTTTAGTCTCGGTGTTCGGTATTCAGTGTTCAGTGTTCAGTGTTCAGTGTTCGGTGTTCAGTAGCCGTTGGTGGCAAAAAGCATTCGTGAATTTGTGGCTAATGCACTTAATGCTCAAAAACATACTTTATGATATTGGCTCCCATTTTCAAAGCTTTTTCTCTTACTTCAAAAGGGTCATTATGTACTTCTTCATCTTCCCAGCCATCGCCTAAATCACATTCATATGTATATAATAGAACTAACCTATCTTCATTAAATATCCCAAAAGCTTGAGCACGTTTACCATCATGTTCATGAATTTTTGGTAATCCATCAGAGAATTTATAAACAGTACTAAAAATTGGGTGATTAGACGGAAGTTCTACCAATTCTTTATCTGGAAAAACCTTTTTTAGTTCTTTTTCAAGATAAGGTTGCATACCATAATTATCGTCGATATGTAAAAATCCACCTGAAGTCAAATAATTTCTAAGGTTTTCAGCTTCGTCATCAGTAAAATAAACATTGCCATGACCTGTCATGTGCAGAAAAGGAAACTCAAAAATATCGCTACTTCCAACTTCAACAGTTTGTGGTTTAGGATTTATTTTTGTGTTTATATTGGTATTACAAAATTTAATCAAATTGGGTAAAGACGTTGGGTTCGCATACCAATCGCCGCCACCTTTATATTTTAAAAGCGCAATTTCTTGAGCTGATAAAGTAAAAAGTGAAAAGTAAAAAGTTAAAAGGATGATTACCTTTTTCATATTATTCGTTTATAAAGGCCACACTATGACAAGCTACAATGGCAGCCGTTTCAGTTCGTAGTCTGGTTTCTCCCAAAGTTACAGGAATAAAACTCTTATTTAAAGCCATTTCAATTTCTTTAACACTAAAATCTCCTTCAGGACCAATTAAAATAGTAATATCTTCGTTTCTTTTAATAATCTTTTTAAGTGATTTTTTATCTGTTTCTTCACAATGAGCTATTAATAATTGTCCTTTAAATTTTTGATTGATAAAGTCTTTAAACGTCATTGCATCATTAAGTTTTGGTAAATAACAGCTTAAAGATTGTTTTATGGCAGATTGTATAATTTTATCAAATCTATCTAATTTAATAACTTTTCGTTCGCTATGGTCACAAATAATAGGAGTTATGTAGTCAATACCAATTTCAGTAGCTTTTTCTAAAAACCACTCATAGCGGTCATTCATTTTTGTTGGTGCTACTGCTAAGTGCAAATTGTATGGATGCTTTTTCTTTAATTCTTTTGAAATGATTGTTGCAATGCAGTTTTTTATATCAGGAATCGTGATTTCTGCTTTAAATAACCAGCCATTACCATTGGTAATAAATAAGGTATCACCATTTGTTTTTCGTAAAACTTTTACAATATGTTTGCTTTCTTCCTTATCAAAAGAAAATTGTTTGGTATGTTCTGATATGTTTGGATTATAAAAAAGCTGCATATTATATTTTTAATCTAGCTGATGCTGTAATACTTTGATTGGCAAACGAGTTTTCTAAAAATTTTAAATAACCAACAATAGCAATCATAGCAGCATTATCGGTTGTAAATTCAAATTTTGGAACATAGGTAGTCCATCCAAATTTTTGTTCACCATCTTTTAAAGCTTGCCTAATTCCAGAATTAGCAGAAACTCCACCACCAATAGCTATATGCTTGATTCCTGTTTGTTTAGTGGCTAATTTTAATTTATCAATTAAAATTTCAATAATTGTGTATTGAATAGAAGCACAAATATCATTTAAATTTTCTTCGATAAAATTAGGATTTGCTTTTGTTTCACTTTGAATAAAATATAAAATGGCAGTTTTTAAACCAGAAAAACTAAAATTCAAGCCATCAACTTTAGGCTTTGTAAATTTAAACGCCTTTGGGTTTCCTAATTTAGCTAATTTATCAATAATTGGTCCCGCAGGATAACCTAAACCTAATATTTTTCCACTTTTATCAAAAGCTTCTCCAACAGCATCGTCAATAGTTTCTCCAATAACACCCATATCAAAATAGCTAGAAACCTTAACAATTTGTGTATGTCCTCCAGAAATGGTCATACCTAAAAACGGAAATGGGGGTTTATTAAATCCTTCTTCGTCTATGAAATGTGCAAGAATATGTGCTTGCATATGGTTTACATCAATTAAAGGAATATTTAAACCATAAGCCAATGATTTTGCAAAAGATGTACCTACTAACAACGAACCCATTAAACCAGGACCTCTTGTAAAAGCAATGCCATGTAATTGGTCTTTGTTAATGTTTGCCCTTGAAAGTGCTTGAGAAACTACTGGAACAATGTTTTGTTGATGCGCTCTTGAAGCTAATTCAGGTACAACACCACCATACGCTTCATGTATTTTTTGATTAGCAATTACATTGCTTAAAATTTTACCATTATGAATTACTGCAGCAGCAGTATCATCACATGATGATTCAATTCCAAGGATATAAATATTTTGTTCAGACATTAATTAGAATTAGGCACAATAATTGTTAATTTTGGATTTAAATAAAAGCCTATTTTTATTCTTTTATTCGTGAATACAAAAATAGTTTTTTCTTAATTAAATTATAACTTTAACAACTATCAAAAAGTTTCTAAAAATATTATCAAAAATAGCAGGTGTCCTACTGTTATTATTCATCATTTTGGTGTTGATATTATCTATTCCAGCAGTTCAAACTAGGATAGGGAATTATGTTACCAATATGATTAATGATGATTTTGGTACGCACATTAACATAGATAAAGTTGGTTTACAGTTTAATGGTGATGTTGAACTTAAGAACATTTATATAGAAGATTTCAAGCAAGATACTTTAATTAGCATTACAGAACTTAATACATCCATTTTAAGTGTTAGAAATTTAATTAATGGTAGATTGGTTTTTGGAGATATTGATATTTATGGATTATTATTTAATGTTAAAACATATAAAGGTGAAACAGACACCAATCTCGATGTTTTTGTAGCCAAGTTTGATGATGATAATCCAAGAAAAGAAAAAAGTGGTTTTTTATTATCATCTAGTGATGTTTCTATTTATGATGGTGTTTTTAAACTTTCTGACGAGAATAAAACATCAGAAAAAATTTTAGATTTTGAAGATTTAAATATCAATGCAACCAATTTTTTAATTAACGGAAGTGATGTTAGTGCCAGAATTAATACACTAGCACTTAAAGATAGCAGAGGAGTTGTTATAAAAAATATGATGACAAATTTCTCGTACACGCTTCAAGATATGACCTTTGCTAACTTAGAAATTAAAACAACCAATTCTATTTTAAAAGGAGATTTAAAATTTTCGTACAATAGAGAGGATTTTAAAAATTTTGAAGATAAAGTTAATGTAAAAGCTAAGTTTACAGATTCAAACATTCTTCTAAACGAGTTAAACACTTTTTATAATGAATTTGGCGAAAATCAACATGCTAAATTTAGTGTGGATTTATCAGGTACATTAAATAATTTAAAAGCCAATAATTTGAATTTAGATACTAGTACCAATTCAAAAATAATTGGAAGTTTCAATTTTAAAAACCTTTTCAATAAAGAAGAAAACAATTTTTATATGTTTGCTAAGTTTAGCAATTTAACTTCTACTTATAAAGATTTGAAAGCACTTTTGCCAAATGTTTTGGGTCAATCTATACCATCTTCATTTGACCGATTAGGAAAATTCACTTTAATAGGACAAACAGAATTAACTCCCTCAACAATTTTAGCAGATTTAAGTATCGAAACAGAGCTTGGTTTTGTTAATTCTAATTTGAGTATGACCAAAATTGATAATATTGATAATGCTTCTTATAAAGGTAGAGTTATGTTTAATGACTTTGATTTTGGAACTTTAGTAAATGACCCCAATTTTGGACATGTTAGTTTGGATGTTGATGTAAATGGAACTGGTTTTGTTGCAGAAACCATTGATACACAAGTTAAAGGAGATGTGTTTCAAATTGAATTTAATAACTACAACTATCAAAACATTAAAGTAGCCGGAAATGTGAGAAACCGCATTTTTGATGGAAATTTTGATGTTAACGATAATAATTTAAAACTAAACTTTAATGGCCTTGCAGATTTTTCAGAAAAGATAAAAAAGTATGATTTTGAAACAAACGTGTTTTATGCAGATTTAAAAAAATTGAACTTTGTTAAAAATGATAGTATCTCAATTTTTCAGAGTAATGTAAGAATGAACATGAATGCAAGCGATTTAGACGACGCATATGGTCAGGTAGCATTTAAAAACACATCATACAAAAATCAGAATGATATTTATTATTTTAAAGAGTTTGCTATATCATCACGTTTCGAGGATAAAACAAGATTCGTTCAAATTAACTCGCCAGATATTATAGAGGGAACAATGAGTGGTCAATTTGTTTTTAATGATATAGCAAAACTGTTTAAAAATGCTATAGGTAGTATTTACACAAATTATATTCCATATAAGGTAAAACAAAACCAATCAATCAATTTTAATTTTAAGATTTATAACAAAATAATTGAAGTTTTTTATCCTGAAATTAGGCTGGGAAAAAACACGTTTATTAGAGGCCAAGTGGAAAGTAATGAGAAAGGATTTCAACTAACTTTTAAATCACCGGAAATAAAATACCTAGATTATTTTGCAAATAATATTGAGTTGCAAGTTGATAATAACAACCCACTTTTTAATACTTATATTGAGGTTGATAGCATTAAAACCAAATACTATAATGTTTCAAAATTTAACCTTATTAATGTAACGGTTAATGATACGTTGTTTATGCGTTCTGAATTTTATGGTGGAAATAAAAATAAAGACAGTTATAACTTAAGTTTTTATCATACAATTAATGAAGAAAATAAATCTGTCATAGGTTTTAAACAGTCTGACATAACCATTAAAGATAATGTTTGGTTTATAAATGAAAAGAAAGATAATTTTAATAAGATTTCATTTGATAAAAATTTAACCTCGTTTAATATTGATAATATTAGAATAAACCATAAAAATGAAGAGATTCAATTATCTGGAATTTTAAAGGATTCCACTCAAAAAGATATACATCTTAAATTTAAAAATGTTGATCTCGCTAAAATAACACCAGATGTTGATAGTTTGTCATTTGCTGGTAATGTAAATGGAAAACTGGATATCCTTCAAAAGAATGGTAATTATTTACCTAATTCCACCATTACTATTGATAATTTTAAAGTTAATGATTTTGAATTAGGATCATTTAATGCTAGCATTGAAGGAAATGATGACTTAACAAATTATTTGGTTGATATTACAATTAAGGATGACGCATCAAAGTCATTTAGTGCCTATGGAAACATAAACGTAGCCAGATACAATTCAAATATTGATGTTGACCTTACATTCAATAAATTCAATTTAGTGCCTTTAAATCCATTATTGCAAGATGTTTTAAGTAATATAAGAGGGGAAGTTTCTGGTAAAACAAGGGTTTCCGGCAACTTAAAACGACCTGAAATTAATGGAGAACTAGTTGCCAATAATGCGGGTTTTAAAATACCATATCTAAACGTTGATTATGATATTGCAGATAACACAGTTATAGCTTTAAAGAATCAAAGTTTTATTTTTAATAAATTACAATTAACAGACACTAAATTTAAGTCCAAAGGTCAACTCAATGGGTCATTAAGTCATGTAAATTTATCCGATTGGAGCTTAAACTTTGATTTGAGTACACCTCGATTATTAATTTTAAACACTTCAGAAACAGAAGATGCCTTGTATTATGGAACCGGATTTGTTGGAGGTACTGCTTCTATAAAAGGACCAACAGACCAATTGGTTATTAACGTTATTGGAGAAACAAAACCTGGAACAATATTTAAAATCCCATTAAGTGATACAGAATCTTTTGGAGATAATTCATATATACATTTTTTAAGTCCTGAAGAAAAATTGGCAAGAAAAAATGGGGTTGATTATAAATTTAATGAAATTAAAGGTTTAGAACTTGATTTTGATTTAGATATTACAGAAGATGCAGAAATAGAAATTATAATAAATAAAGATACAGGACACGGACTAAAAGGTAGAGGAAATGGTGGTATACTTGTTGAAATAAACACCAATGGTAAGTTTAATATGTTTGGTGACTTTTCTGTGTTTGAAGGCGTTTATAATTTTGCTTATGGAGGATTAATTGGTAAGAAGTTTACTGTTGTACCTGGAGGAACACTTGATTGGAATGGAGACCCGTTAAAAGCCAATATTAATATAGAAGCTATTTATAAAACGCAAGCAAATCCATCACCATTGCTCGATAACCCAATCAATAGAAGTATTCCTGTAGAGTTAAATATTAATTTAACAGGCGAATTAGAACAGCCAGAACCAAGTTTTGATTTTGAATTCCCTAACGTAAATTCAACATTAAAATCCGAATTACAATATAGGCTTGAATCCACAGAAGACAGACAAAATCAAGCACTTTACCTTTTATCAACAGGAGCTTTTTCTAGAGGTTTGAGCGAACTTAATTTTTCAGGAACCATAGCTGAGCGTTTAAATGGTATTGTAAATAGTATTTTTTCTAGCGATGATAGTAAATTTAATGTAGGTATAAATTATGAAGTAGGTGAGAATAGACCAGATTACAAAACCGATGATCGTTTTGACTTAACTTTGCAAACCCAAATAAGTGATAGAGTATTAATTAATGGTAAAGTTGGTGTTCCAGTTGGAGGCGAGACGCAAACGGTAGTAGCTGGTGATGTTCAAATTGAATTTTTGTTAAATGAAGATGGTACACTAAGAGCAAAAGTATTTAACAGAGAAAACAGTATACGCAATTTTGGTGAAGAAATTGGCTATACTCAAGGTGTGGGTATTTCATATAATGTGGATTTTGACACATTTAAAGAATTGCTTCAAAAACTATTTACAAATTCTAAGAAAAGAGGAGAAATCTCTAATAAAGAACCTGATGTCGAAACCAAAAGTTCACTGCCAGATTTTGTTGGCATCAAAAATTCTGAAAAACAATAAAATTCATAATAATTACCTGTTTCAAATAATGATTTAATAAAAAATGATGTTTTTTATTAACTAAAACGTTGTAGTTTTGGCACTTGCGTAAAAAAAACAAAATGCTATTAGTTATCTAATTTTTTGTTTAGTAATTTTACTTTATAATTAAATAATAAATGTCAAAAACAATTAAAAAAATAGGTGTTTTAACATCAGGAGGCGATGCTCCTGGTATGAATGCAGCAATTAGATCTGTTGTTAGAACATGTGCTTATCATAATATAGAATGTGTTGGTGTTTACCGTGGGTATGAGGGTTTGATGGAAGGAGATTTTAAAGAAATGAATGCTAGAAGTGTTAAGGATATCATTAATAGAGGAGGTACTATATTAAAGTCTGCAAGATCTATGGCCTTTAGAACCAAAGAAGGAAGAGTATTAGCCCATAGTCAATTAAAACAAGCCAATATAGATGCATTAGTTCTAATTGGAGGAGATGGAACTTTTACTGGAGGAATGATTTTTAATCAAGAGTTTGGTTATCCGGTAATTGGAATTCCTGGAACTATAGATAATGATATTTACGGAACTTCACATACATTAGGTTTTGATACAGCTTTAAATACAGTCGTTGATGCCATTGATAAAATTAGAGATACTGCCAGTTCACATAATAGATTATTTTTTATTGAGGTTATGGGTCGTGACGTAGGTCACATTGCTTTAAATGTTGGTGTTGGTGCTGGCGCAGAAGAAATCTTAATACCTGAAGAAGATCTTGGTTTAGATAGATTAGTTGAATCATTAAGAAGAAGCAGACAATCAGGAAAATCATCTAGTATAGTTATAGTTGCTGAAGGTGATAAAATAGGTAAAAGTGTCTTTGAATTGAAAGACTATGTTGACGAAAATATGGAGGGTTATGATGTACGTGTTTCTGTACTTGGGCATATGCAACGAGGAGGTTCACCATCATGTTTCGATCGTGTTTTAGCAAGTAGAATGGGTGTGAAAGCAGTTGAATCGTTAATGGCTGGAAAAACCAATTATATGGTTGGCTTAATCAATAACGAAATGGAGTTAACACCTTTAGAAAGTGCAATTAAAGGAAAATCAAAAATAAATTTAGAATTACTGCGTGTGTCTGAAATCATGGCCACTTAACAAATTAATGTAAATAAAATGTCAAAATTAAAATTAGGAATTAACGGATTTGGTAGAATTGGAAGAATAGCTTTTAGAGTAGCTGCTTCAAGACCTGATATTGAAATAGTAGGAATTAATGATCTTTTAGATGTAGAACATTTAGCTTACTTATTAAAATACGATTCAGTTCATGGAAAATTTAACGGAACTGTTGAAGTAAAAAATGGAAACTTAGTAGTAAACGGAAATGAAATTAGAATTACAGCCGAGCGTAATCCAGAAGACTTAAAATGGGATGTAGTAGGTGCTGAAGTTGTTTTAGATTGTACAGGTATTTTTACATCTTTAGAAGGTGCACAAAAGCATATTACTGCAGGTGCTAAAAAAGTAGCTATTTCTGCTCCATCTGCAGACGCACCAATGTTTGTTATGGGAGTTAACCATAAAGAAATTACTGCTGCTCATACAATTGTATCTAACGCTTCATGTACCACAAACTGTTTGGCCCCTTTAGCTAAAGTTATAAATGATAATTTCGGAATTGTTGAAGGTTTAATGACAA
>DJWL01000024.1:0-237 GCA_002441545.1 Flavobacteriaceae bacterium UBA6231
TTTATTTTAGTAAAGTAGAACTAAATGCAAGTTTTAAAAGGTGATTTTTGCGTGGTGATTGCGGTGGGCAGAGCAGCATCAGCCTGTTTAACCAAAACGGCCAACAGATCGCAACGGAAACAATGATGCCGTTTGAGCAGATGCTTGTGTTTGACCTGCACAATCAGTCGCCTGGCCTCTACTTGCTGCTAACACGCTTTGCAGATGGCAGTGCCGAAACTACGAAGCTGGTGAAGT
>DJWL01000024.1:324-2868 GCA_002441545.1 Flavobacteriaceae bacterium UBA6231
GGTAAACAAGAAGTTACGCCCCCCCCTACACACAAAGTATCGTTATCCGAAAGGTGTGTTTATTTAAAGAGTATTATTCGTCTCAGATATGCAGTTTATTCATTCATACATGGTTTACATCCATTCAAAAACAAGCATATTTTCAGGTTGGGCAAGAATAAATTTATCATACGCAGGCCGCATGAAAAAAAATTCATGCGGCTATAATCACAGAATGAAACACAAACAGAACAAACATATAACTAACGTATTATCAAATTTTCGTCAAAAAAATATCTTAAAATATGAAGAAGAATAGTTTTGTTTTGATCACGCTGGTTTTGATTTTTTCTGTGTTTTATTCCTGCAAAAAAGACGCAGGGGTTGCGAACACGGAATATACCGGCCAAACCTATAGTCCGGAAGCAATGGCTTTGTGGAGCAAGCTGAACAACTTTAACCTCAAGATAAAAAATAGCCTTAAATCAGAAGAATTTATTTCGCCTGATAGTGCTATTTGGTATCTCGAAGCCTTGTTTAACGTGCAAAATGCTGTGGGAAATGATTTCGAGGAATCAAAAACCTACGAGCGAGATTATGCTCTTAGCATATCTAGTAATGGTATGGTTGATTTGAGTGAGATCGCAGATTTAAACGATCAGTTGATTGAAGATTTGAATTACGAACTTGATTTAATTGATGCTGACAATAAATTTTTGTTTGTAGCAGACTTAAAGAAAGAAGCTTTAAAAAGTGATTCAGTTAAAATAAGCTTTAAAGGAGTTTTAGCACAAAAACCAGCTTCATTATATTATCCAATAGATTCTACTGATAATTGGAGATATGGAAATAATTTAGGACGATGTGAAAATACTCAATGGGATTCAGATGCAGGCAAGGAGCTAAAAAGAAGATTTAATAATCCGTACTATGCATATCCTTTCCCTATTATACGTGATACAACAAGAACTGGATGGATTAATATTGATTTTTCTGACGTATTAGATTATACAACAGCTGGTTTTGAAGATAGGATTTACCATGAACTTGCTACATCTCCTCCTTGCATTGAACATGATGAATTACTTCAGTTATTGATTGATGGCCATTATATAATTCACAATAAAGCTAATGAAAGTCCAAGTGGAGTTCGTATAGATGGACTTGATTTTAAATATTTTGAATTGTGGACTAATAATCCAAATCCACCTGATAATATTTATAAGCATAATTATCAAGTTTGGTATGGTAATCCAGTTAGGATACCTCCAATTACTGACTAGTATTTGGAGAATAAGGTTATGAGTAAAATTCATCCAACTTAATGGTTATTTAAATTTTAAACAAAAAGTTACAACAATCAAATTATCTAAATTATATTCAATATGAAAAATATAGCTTTAATAAGTCTTTTATTTTTTTTAGGCACAATTCCACTTAAATCACAAGTTCTAAAAAACAGTAGTATTTTAACAGACACCACCTGGTCATCAGATACTGTCAAGATATACAATGATGTTATTGTCCAATATCCAGCAACACTTACTATAAATCCTGGTGTTTATGTTGAGTTTCAGGGTAATTATAGTCTAAGTGTATATGGCCGTATCAAAGCTATTGGTAATATCAATGATTCCATTTTCTTCACGGTAGCGGATACCACCAGCTTCGCTGACACTGCCACCCTACAAGGCGGCTGGGGAAGTATTAAATTGCTCGATAATGTATCAGATACTTCAGAGTTTGCGTTCTGCAAATTCACTTATGGAAAGGCATTTAGTCCGGGTACTCCAGTAAGTTATAGAAGTGATAAGAAAAATGGAGGTGCTCTATATGTCTATGACTATGGACATCTGGTTTGCAAAAATTCGACTTTTTATCATAATAGTGCTCATTTGGCAGGAGGAGGGCTATGGCTAAATCGATGTTTATCACTGGAGTTGATCGATAATCTTTTTATGAAAAATGAAAGTTTTGATAAAGGCGGAGGAGCCCTGTTAGAGTCTTGCAGTTACCCCACAATAAGCGGAAATACATTTTTAATGAATAAAGCTTTACAAACAACCGGGACTCCACCTAATACTATAGTACGAGGTTCAGGAGGCGGTTTACGAATTAATATTAATTGTAATGCAATTGTGATAAACAATAATTTTATTGGCAATAATTCTTTAAATGGTGGCGGACTATACGAGACCACATCTAAATGTTTTATAGCCAACAATGTATTTGCTAATAATATGGGGAATGGTATAATGAATGGTCATGGTTTTTCAACTTCTACCTACGCCAATAATACAATAGTGAATAACCTTCATTATTCTCCTTTTGGATCTGGTATTGTTTTTTCCAGTAATTCATTGAAGATGAGAAATAATATTATCTGGGGCAATGAAGTTGTGCCGAGCATTGATACAGATCCCATCCAAATATATTGTCCCGATTGCCCCTCAGGAGACTTTACCTATATGTGTAATCCGGATGATTATCCAGGTGAAGGAAACATAAGTGCTAATCCTTTATTTGTAAACCCCACTGCTGGTGCAGGACCAGATTACGATGGCC
>DJWL01000026.1 GCA_002441545.1 Flavobacteriaceae bacterium UBA6231
GGAAAAACATATGTTGAGCGTGTAGTTTTAAAAGCAATAAAACACGACATTGCAATTTACGCCATTCATACCGCTTTAGATAACTCATTTCAAGGAGTCAATGATGCTATTTGTAATCAACTTGAATTAATTAATAAACAAATACTCATCCCTCAACCGCAAACCATAAAAAAACTAACCACTTTTGTTCCTAAAAATGAAGCCGAACACTTAAGAACTGCTCTTTTTAAAACTGGAGCAGGTAGTATTGGGAATTATTCAGATTGCAGTTTTAATGTAGAAGGCATTGGAACTTTTAATGGCAATGAACTGTCTTCACCAACAAAAGGAAAAAAAGGAATTATTCATAAAGAAGAAGAAACACAAATATCTGTCACATATCCAAAACACTTAGAAGCAAGTATTCTTAAAACCCTTTTCAAAACACATTCTTATGAAGAAGTTGCTTATGAAATAACAACTCTTGAAAATAAAAATCAACATATTGGAATAGGAATGATTGGCGAATTAAAAGAATCTATGGATGAAATTGCTTTTCTTAACTATTTGAAAACAAAAATGAATACAACTCACATTAGGCATTCTGCTTTATTGGGGAAGCCTATTAAAAAAATTGCAGTTTTAGGAGGCTCAGGAAGCTTTGCAATTGAAGCAGCCAAATCATATGGTGCTCAGGTATTTATAACTGCAGATTTAAAATATCATGACTTTTTTACAGCCGAAAATGATATCATTTTAGCTGATATTGGACATTTTGAAAGCGAACAATTCACAAAAAATATTTTAGTAGCATTTCTTACGAAAAAAATTACTAATTTTGCAGTCGTTTTATCAAAGACACACACCAATCCTGTTAAGTATTTTTAAAGTATGACTAAAAAGAAAGAAGTAACTGTTGAAGAGCGTTTAAGAGCTTTATATGACTTACAACTTATAGATTCTCGCATTGATGAAATAAGAAATGTTAGAGGAGAACTTCCATTAGAAGTTCGTGATTTAGAAGATGAAGTTGCTGGACTAAGCACTAGATTAGAAAAACTTGTATCTAGTTTAGATATGATTGACAATGAAATTATTGCTAAGAAAAATTTAATAGAAGAAGCAAAATCTTTAATTAAAAAATATAGCGAACAACAAAAAAATGTTAGAAATAACAGAGAATTCAATTCATTAACTAAAGAAGTTGAGTTTCAAGAGTTAGAAATTGAATTAGCTGAAAAACACATAAAAGAATTCAGAGTTCAAATTGAACAAAAGAAAGAAGTGATTACAGAAACTAAAGAACGTTTAAAAGAACGCGAAAATCACTTAAAACACAAAAAAGGCGAACTTGATGCTATTTTAGCTGAAACTGAAAAAGAAGAACAAGCATTAATCGCTAAATCTCAAGATTATAAAGAAGAAATTGAAGATCGTTTAGTGTCTGCATATACAAGAATTCGTCAAAATGTAAAAAACGGATTAGCTGTAGTAGCCATTGAAAGAGGTGCATCAGGCGGTTCTTTCTTTACCATTCCTCCACAAGTTCAAGTAGAAATTGCTTCAAGAAAAAAAATAATTACAGACGAGCATAGTGGTAGAATCCTTGTTGATGGTGTTCTTGCTAACGAACAAAAAGAAAAAATGGAAAAGTTTTTTGCTAAACTTTAATTCATTAAAACATATTCTTAAAAAAGCCTTCAGAAATGAAGGCTTTTTTATTTAATAAAAAATTCACAAGATTTAAATTAAGGTTTTTAATTTTTTTTCGTCTATAATAAAAACATTTTATAGGTATGAAAAAGCTAACACCCTTATTTTTAATCTTCTTAATATTTAGTTGCCAAAACTCAGCACAAAATAACATAAAACAAAATGCTTTTATCAACGCAAAACCAGTTGAAGTAAAATTACAAAACGGGAAAGCTAAAGCTTATTTTTCTAGTGGCTGTTTTTGGTGCGTTGAAGCCATTTATGAAAGTGTAAATGGTGTAAGTGAAGTTATTAACGGATATTCAGGCGGACATACCAACAACCCAACTTATGAAGCCAGTAATACCGGAAGAACAGGACATGCAGAATCTGTAGAAGTTATTTACGACCCAAAAATAGTGAGTTTTTCAACACTTGTTGATGTTTACTTTGGATCTCAAAATCCAACGCAGGTGAATGGTCAAGGACCAGACCATGGAACACAATATCGCTCCATCATTTTTTATCAAAATGAAGAACAAAAAAAAATTATAGAAGCAAAAAAAACTGCTTTGTCTAAAAAACTTAACGCAGAAGTGGCCGCCGAAATATATCCGTTCCAAAAATTCTGGAAAGCAGAAGACTATCACCAAAATTACGAAAAACTACATCCAGAAAATCGCTATATTCAAGGAGTTTCTATACCAAGACTAAACAAATTCAAAGCAAAATTTCCAGAATTATTAAAGGATATGCCTTAATATTTTAGTTTCAGAATTACTGTTTTATATCTTTGTTTAAAATATCTAAACAAATGAAAAAATCAATTCTTTCACTTTTAATAATATTGACCAGCATTTCTTGTAAACAAAACAAAGAAAATCAAACAGAAATCATCAACAAAACAGTTGCAGAGAAAATAGCTGATGCTAATGGTTTTAATAACTGGAGAAATGTTTCAAAAATAGAGTTTACGTTTAATGTTGATAGGGATAGCAGTCATTTTGAACGTTCATGGAGTTGGAAACCAAAAACTGATGATGTAATTTTAATATCAGGCAAAGACACCATTTCTTATAATCGTCATTCGGTTGACAGTCTATCATTAAGTGCAGACAAAAGCTTTATCAATGACAAATATTGGTTATTGGCACCTTTCCAATTAATGTGGGATAAGAGCGCAACCATTTCAGATGCAATAACTGAAAAAGCTCTAATTAGCAAAACTGTATTAAATAAAATTACGTTAACTTATCCAAATGAAGGTGGTTACACACCAGGTGATGCTTATGATTTTTATTTTGGTGATGATTATTTAATTAAAGAATGGGGTTACAGAAAAGAAAACAGTAAAACGCCTTCATTAATTTCAACTTGGGAAAACTATCAGGATTTTAACGGTATAAAAATAGGATTAAACCATAAAAAACCAGAAGGCAATTGGATGCTTTATTTTACAAATGTAAAAGTTGAACAAAATTAAATTAACTAAAAAAACATCATTTAAAACATCTTAAACATATTTTGTAGACGTATATAAGTTATAAATTTTCCGCTTTAAGCGTCTATATATACCAAAAGTGCTTCAGTTTTTTGCTGAAGCACTTTTCTTTTTATGTAATACTTTATCCTTTAAAAGCATTTTTCACATGGGTTCCGTCGCAATAAGGTTTATTATTAGACATGCCACATCTGCAAAACGCCGTTGTTTTATTTTTTGTTTCTTTAGTTCCATCTTTATGGGTAACATTTAAGGTTCCATAAACTAGCAAAGGGCCATTTTCTAGTACTTCAACTTTAGTTTCCAAAACTTCAGAAGTTTTATCACTATTTGCATTCATAAAATAACTTAAAGCTCCAGAAGGACAATGTTTTACTTGATTTATTAAATCCTCTGTTGATGCTTTATCAATTTTAATCCATGGCTTTTCCTTTGGTTTAAAAACATCTGGCAATCCTTTTACACAAATTGCGGAATGAATACACTTTTCTGCATTCCAAACTATAGTTACTTCTCCGTTAGTATAATTCTTAGTATGACTCATCTCACCTCTTTTTTATAAATATACAAAAAATGAAATAACGCAATAACTATTATTATAGACTTCCTTTCTAATTTTATAATTCCTATTTTTGTTAGAAACGATAAAACAATTCACTTTGCTCAACTATAAATTAGGTCTTGATTTTGCTTTGGAGCAAGATCAAAAAGACGAATTATCAGAATACAGAAATCAATTTCATATTCCTAAAAACGAACAAGGAAAAGACGTAATTTATATGACTGGAAATTCATTGGGATTACAACCAAAAACAACCAAAAAATATATAAATCAAGAACTAGAAGATTGGGCAAATTTAGGTGTTGAAGGTCATACAGAAGCAAAAAATCCTTGGTTAAAGTATCATGAATTTTTAACAGAAAGTATGGCTGATATTGTTGGAGCTAAACCCATAGAAGTGGTTGTTATGAATACGCTAACAGCTAACTTACATTTTATGATGGTGTCATTTTACCAACCCACAAAAACACGTTATAAAATTTTAATAGAAGCTGATGCGTTCCCATCTGATAAATATGCTGTAGAATCACAATTGCGTCATCATGGTTTTGATGATAAAGAAGGGCTTATTTTATGGAAGGCTAGAAAAGATGAAGAACTCACTAACTATAATGATTTAGAAACCATTTTCAAAGAACATGGTCATGAAATTGCTTTAGTTATGATAGGTGGTGTAAACTATTATACTGGTCAATATTTCGATTTAAAACGCATTACAAAACTTGGTCATAAACACGGTTGCTTGGTTGGTTTTGATTGTGCACATGGCGCTGGTAATGTTGAGCTAAATTTACACGATTCTGGAGCCGACTTTGCCATTTGGTGCACCTACAAATATTTAAATTCTGGACCAGGAAGTTTAGCAGGATGCTTTGTTCATGAACGTCATGCTTATAATAAAAACCTCAACCGGTTTACTGGTTGGTGGAGCCATAATAAACAAACACGATTTAGAATGCGTGATGAATTTGACCAATTGTCTGGAGCCGAAGGTTGGCAATTAAGTAATCCTCCTATTTTATCAATGGCAGCTATAAAAGCCTCTTTAGATATGTTTCACGAAGTTGGCATAAAAAAATTGGTCGAAAAATCTAAAAACCTAACTGGTTATTTTGAGTTTCTAATTAATCAACTCAATAACAAGTATATCAAAATCATTACGCCTAGTAATCCAGAAGAACGAGGTTGTCAACTCTCTATTCAAGTTAAAAATGCTGACAAATCTTTACATCATAAGTTAACAGAAGCAGGTGTTATTAGCGATTGGAGAGAGCCTGATGTGATAAGATGTGCACCCGTTCCTTTATATAATTCATTTCAAGACGTATATCATTTGGTTAATAAATTGAAAACTATCTTAAATGAATAAACAGCAAAACATACTAATTATTGGTGCTGGACTTTGTGGCTCTCTCCTAGCCTTACGCTTTGGGCAAAGAGGTTACAATGTTACGGTTATGGAAAAACGTCCTGATTTACGTAAAGTAGAGATTAGTGCAGGTCGTTCCATCAATTTAGCTTTTTCAGACAGAGGAAATAAAGCCATGAAACTTGTTGGTCTTGAAGATAAAGTACAATCACTTTGCATTCCAATGAATGGTAGAATGATTCATGATACAGAAGGCAATACGTTTCTTTCAAATTACAGTGGAAGAGATTATGAATATATCAATTCCATTTCTCGTGGCGACTTAAATGCGTTACTTTTAAATGAAGCAGAAAAACATGAAAATGTAAATATATATTTCAACAGAAAATGTCAATCTGTTGACTTTGAAAACACAACAGCATTGTTTTATGATTATGAATCAAAAACAGATTTTGTAGAAGACGCCGATATAATTTTTGCAACAGACGGTGCTGGTTCCATCATGAGAAAAAGCTATTATCTAGAAAAGAAATTTCTATTTAGTTTTTCACAAGATTACTTAACTCATGGCTATAAAGAGTTAGCCATTTTACCAACAGAAAAGGGTGATTATAAAACATACAAAAATGCGCTTCATATCTGGCCTCGAGGTTCGTTTATGTTGATTGCTCTACCTAATTTAGATGGCAGTTTTACTGTCACCTTATTTTTAAGTTACGATGAAGGAGATTATAATTTCAATAATTTAGCATCACCAGAACTAGTAACTCAATTCTTCAAAAAAGAATTCCCAGATGCTCTAGCCCTAATGCCAAATTTAGTAGATGACTTTTTTAAAAATCCAACATCTCCTTTAGGAACTGTAAAATGTTCGCCTTGGCACTTCAAAGGAAATACTTTACTTATGGGTGATGCTGCTCATGCTATTGTTCCTTTTTACGGCCAGGGCATGAATGCTTCCTTTGAAGATGTTGTTGAGTTTGATGCTATTTTAAACAAACATAATAATCCAAGCTCAAAAAGTGATTGGGAAACCATTTTTAAAGCTTACGAAAGTACTCGCAAAAAAGACACAGATGCCATTGCCGATTTAGCTATTGATAATTTTCATGAAATGAAAGAACATGTAAACCATGATTTATTCAGAGAAAAACGTAATTTAGAAATGGCTTTAGAAAAGAGTTTCCCTGAGGAATATTCATCTAAATATTCTTTAGTAACTTTCAATGAACATATTGGCTATAGAGACGCCATGTTAAAAGGAAGAGCACAAGACAAGGCCATTTTAAATATGTTAGCTGATAAAGAAATAGATTTAAATGGCGATTTAAGACACGTTTTAAATCAAATAATCTCTGAAACTCAAGACATTCTTGATGAAGACAATATAGCTGGATTAAATAAATAATTATGAGTGACAACAAAACAGTAAGACCAAGAGGGGCCTATCCACATACCAAACGCGTGGGCGATTTCATATTTGTATCAGGCACCAGTTCTCGTCGAGCAGATAACACCATTGCGGGTGTAGATATTATTGACGACATGGGAACAAAACGTTTAAATAT
Source organism: Flavobacteriaceae bacterium UBA6231 (assembly GCA_002441545.1). Lineage (GTDB taxonomy): Bacteria > Bacteroidota > Bacteroidia > Flavobacteriales > Flavobacteriaceae > Yeosuana. Next base: position 6,672 of record DJWL01000026.1, read on the forward strand.
TGAAGTTCAAACACGTGAAGTGCTATTAAATATTGAAAAGAATCTTGCTAAAGAAGGTGCTACTTTAAAAGACGTGGTTGATGTTACGTCTTTTCTAGTGAACATGAACGATTTTGCTGGTTATAATAAAGCCTATGCAGAATTTTTCAATAAAGAAACAGGTCCAGCACGAACCACAGTAGCAGTTCACCAATTACCACATCCAGATTTGGTAGTAGAAATTAAAGTGATGGCTTATAAGAAATTGTAATTATGGCAATACCAAAACATGACGAAATAAGAGTTCCAGTCATGGAATTGTTAGTGAAAAATGAAAAAATGAAGTTACGTGACTTCATAGAACCTTTAGCAAATTATTTTAAACTATCTGATGAAGAAGTTAATGAAATTTATCCTTCAGGTAATGGTCATATTTTTTATGATAGAATTTCATGGGCGTTAAGTTATTTGAATATGAGTGGTTTATTAGACAAACCAAAACGAGGTGTCTATAAAATCAATCAAAAAGGGATTGATTTATTAAAAACACCTGAAAAAATTGATTCTTATATAGAAAAACAGCTTCAAGAAAGAGAACCAACTAGACAAAAAAAACAAAGTACGACTGAACAACTTGAACTTAATGATTTAACTTCAGAATTAACACCACAAGAAAAACTTTATACTTCTTTTAGTAATATTCGTAAATCTGTTTATAATGAAATAATAAATACTATTTTAACTAAAACTCCAATAGCTTTTGAAAAACTAGTTGTTTTACTATTACAAAAAATGGGGTACGGTGGTGAAATCCAAAATTCAGGACTAGTTACCAAAGCTTCAAATGACGGTGGCATAGATGGCATAATTAAAGAAGATGTTTTAGGTCTAGGTAGAATACATATACAAGCAAAAAGATATAAGCTTGATAATTGTGTTGGAAGAGAAGAAATTCAAAAATTTGTAGGAGCTTTAGCTGTAGCTCAATCAAATAAAGGAGTATTTATAACCACATCTTTTTATTCTAAAGGAGCAATTGAATATGTAAATAATTTAAATGGAGCTACAACACTTGTACTTATAGATGGTAAACAACTAGCAGAATACATTTATGATTTTGGCCTTGGTATGCAAGTAGAACAAACTATAGAAATAAAAAAACTTGATGCGATTTTTGGGATTCAATGAAGGATGAAGAATAAAATGAAAATCCAAAACTACATCAACGGTCAATTTGAAAATCCCATCAATAATGAATGGTTAGATAATTATTGCCCTTCTAATGGAGAAGTTTACGGGCAAATACCTAATTCATCTAAAGAAGACGTAGAAAACGCCTATATTGCAGCGCAATCAGCTTTTCCTGTTTGGTCGCAAACAACCATTGAAGAACGCAGTAGAATACTTATAAAAATTTCAGAATTAATAGAAACCAACTTACAACGTTTTGCTGAAGCCGAAAGCAAAGACAATGGCAAACCCATTAGTTTAGCAAAGTCTATTGATATACCAAGATCGGCTAGTAACTTTCGCTTTTTTGGAAATGCTATTACTCAATTTGCAAGTGAGAGTCATGAAAGTATTGGACAACAAGCTATTAATTACACCTTACGTCAACCCATTGGTGTGGTAGGCTGCATTTCTCCTTGGAACCTCCCACTCTATTTATTCACTTGGAAAATTGCTCCAGCTATTGCAGCAGGAAATTGTGTAGTTGCCAAACCTAGTGAAGTCACGCCAATAACGGCTTATTTACTGGGAGATATTTGTAATAAAGCTGGATTACCAAAAGGCGTTTTAAATATTGTTCACGGATTGGGAACCACGACCGGACAAGCAATAATAGAACATCCAGAAATTAAAGCGATTTCGTTTACTGGTGGCACTGCAACAGGCGCTCACATAGCAAAAGTGGCTGCACCAATGTTTAAAAAACTATCATTAGAACTTGGTGGCAAAAATCCAAACATCATTTTTGCAGATTGCGATTACGATGACATGTTAGAAACTACAGTACGTTCTTCATTCTCAAATCAAGGACAAATTTGTTTATGTGGAAGCAGAATTTTTGTTGAAGCTTCTCTTTATGATAAATTTAAAACTGATTTTATTGCAAAAATTAAACAACTCAAAGTTGGACATCCGTCAGAAGAAACAACCAATATAGGTGCTTTAGTATCAAAAACACATTTAGAAAAAGTACGAAACTATATTGAAATTGCTACAAAGGAAAATGGAAACGTTTTATGTGGTGGAAATAAAATCATCATTAAAGGTTTTGAAAACGGATATTATTTAGAACCTACAGTCATTGAAGTTCCAACAGATGAGTGTAGAATAAACCAAGAAGAAGTTTTTGGCCCAGTGGTTACCATCATGCCATTTAACAGTGAAGACGAAGTTTTACAAATGGCTAATAAAGTAAAGTATGGTTTATCGGCAACCATATGGACCAATGATTTAAAACGCACCATGCGCATAAGCAACCAAATACAAACTGGTATTGTTTGGGTAAACACTTGGATGTTACGGGATTTAAGAACACCTTTTGGTGGTGTAAAAGCAAGCGGAATTGGTCGTGAAGGCGGTTTTGAAGCATTACGTTTTTTTACAGAAGCTAAAAATGTTTGTATAAAATATTAAATGGAAGAACTAATAACCAATTTATTAAGCCTTTTTGATGACCTCAAGTTTTGGAAGGGTACAAAAAATAAACGAAAAAAAGAAAAAGAAAACCACCTACCCAAGAAATTGGCAATTCAACCTATGACAATGATCATAATTGTTTTATTTATAATCGTTATAATCTTGAAGCTATTCAATTATTTCCAATGAATTAAATGTCCCCTCGAGCGCAGTCGAGAGGTTTTTTATGAAGCTATATTATGTTTATATATTAAAATGTTCAGATGGCCTTACCTACACAGGAGTTACAAATAATTTATCTAGGCGTTTTGAAGAACATCAAAAAGGATTAAATAGAAATTGTTTTACTTTTAAAAGAAGACCTTTAGAATTAATATTTCATCAAGAATTTAATGAAATAAATCAAGCTATTTATTTTGAAAAGAAAATAAAGAATTGGAGCGCAAAAAAGAAATTAGCTCTTGCAAATAAAGAATATGACATGTTACAAATTTTAGCTGAATGTAGAAATGCAACACATTCAGATTATAAACCAAAAGCAATTAAGGTCTCGACTGCGCTCGACCTGACAAAAAATTATAAATTATGAACTTAAACTTAAACAACAAATACGCATTAGTTTGTGGAAGCACACAAGGTATTGGAAAAGCTACAGCAATTGCACTCGCCAATGAAGGTGCTATAGTAACACTAGTAGCAAGAAACAGGGATAAATTAAAGGAAGTATTATCTGAATTACCGAATAGTGAAAACCATAGTTTTATTGTGGCAGATTTCTCCAACCCAAGAGATTTACAAGAACAAGTGATAATGTTTATTGAAAAATATCATGGATTTCATATTCTTATCAATAATACTGGAGGACCAAGAAGTGGGGACATTTTAAATGCCAGTTTAGAAGAATTCGACAATGCCTTTACTCAACATTTAAAATGCAATCATGTGCTGGCACAAGCAGTTATTCCTTTTATGAAAGAAGTAGGTTTTGGAAGAATTTTAAATATTATATCTACATCGGTAAAAGAACCCATTCCTGGGCTTGGAGTTAGCAATACCATTCGTGGTGCAGTTGGAAACTGGAGTAAAACCCTTTCAATTGAATTAGGCTCATTTGGAATAACCGTAAACAACGTGTTGCCAGGTTTTACAGAAACCGAAAGACTCACCGAAATCATTAAAATTAAAGCTAGCTCAGAAGAAAAAACTTTTGAAGAGATGGCTGAAATAATGAAAAACTATAGTCCGGCAAAACGGTTTGCAAAACCAGATGAAACTGCTAATGTGATTACTTTTTTAGCTAGCGAAGCAGCTAGTTATGTAAATGGAATTAATGTGCCTGTTGATGGTGGACGAACAAAAAGTTTGTAACTTTATAACATAATAAATAACCTGTCATTACGAGGAATGCAGTGACGTGGTAATCTCATCCAATCAAAAGATTGCCACAGTAAATATAGATTTGCTTCGCAATGACATTACTAAAATCAGTATTATGAGTTCACTTGTTTCTCCTTTAAATTTTAAAGCTTGGATTGAAGAAAACCGTCACTTACTAAAACCACCCGTTGGCAATAAAGTGGTTTGGAAAGATGGTGATTTTATTGTAATGGTTGTTGGCGGACCCAATAACAGAAAGGACTATCACTACAATGAAACTCCTGAATTTTTCTATCAGTTAGAAGGTGATATTGTTTTAAAAATTATAGATAAAGGCACTCCAAAAGATGTGAATATTAAGGAAGGTGATATTTATTTATTGCCACCAAAAGTACCGCATTCACCACAACGTGGAGCAAATACCGTTGGGTTGGTTATTGAATATAAGCGTCCTGAAGGTATGCGAGATTCACTACTTTGGTTTTGCGAAAATTGTGTAACTAAACTATACGAAGAAGATTTTACGGTTAAGAATATTGAAACTGATATGCCTAAAATTTTTGATAAGTATTATGGAGATTTAGATAAAAGGACTTGCCCTAATTGTGGTAAAACTATGGAGCCACCTAAAAAAGTAAAAATTGAATAAATTTTTATGACACGAAAACTTAGAATAAACGGGCATTCACATTTATTACCATACCCAGAAGAGATTCCAGATTTCATGAGAGAAAAAGGGATTTTTTGGGTTGATAAAGACAGGAAATTCATGCTACAAAAGGATTGGAGCAGGCCTGTAACCGACTCTAGTTTCTTCTTGCATGAAAAATTAGAGTGGATGGAACGCTTTAAAATTGATCATGCCGTAGTTTTAAATTTATCTCAACTTTATGGAAACGGATTACGTGTTGAAGAAATGAAACAAGCCCTTCGTTTTCAAAATGATTTTAATGCTCGTATTCAGCATGATAACCCAAGTAAGTTTACTTGTGGCTTTGTGGTTCATCCTGGTTTTGTTAGAAGTGCCTGTTGGGAAATTGAGCGTTGTGTGGAAACACATGGCATGCAACTATTATGTTTACCCACACATTATATGGACACCATAGGCACATGGCGTTGCATTTTTGATGAAGAAAACGAACCAATTTTTGAATTGGCAAACAAGTATAATCTTGCCGTAGAAATTCATCCTTATGATGGCGAAAAGTTTATAAAACTTGAAAACACCTCTTGGCGATTTCATTTGATTTGGATGTTGGCGCAATGTGCAGATGCGTATCATTTTTTAACCTTAAATGGTTATCAGGAAAAATATCCTAACATGCGTACTTGTTTTGCTCATGGAGGACAATTAGCTCAAATTAACTTAGGAAGACGAATTCAAGGGTTTGATGGCAGACCAGATTTGTTTGAAGGTAAGCATCATCCAAGAAAAGCAGTAGGACATAAAAATATCTTTTTTGACACCTTAGTTCATGATACAGGTTCTTTGGAATTATTAATAAAAAACCAAGGGTCGAAACAAGTTTTAATGGGATTAGATGACCCTTACCCTTTAGGAGAAATGGAAAGTATTAAACAATCATCATATCCAGGAAAAATTTTAGATCTTGCCATGGAACGCCACATCATTTCAGAAGATGAACGTGATGCCATTTGGCAAAACAATGTGATACAATGGCTTTGTGGAGACGATGAAACTGCAAAACAAAAGTTGATTAACAGAATACTATCATAATGCATTTTATACCTGAAGAATTAGATAATTATGTTGTAGCCCATTCTGAAGATGAGCCAGAATTACTTCAAAAATTAAGCAGGGAAACTTTTCAGAAAATATTACAACCACGCATGTTGAGCGGCCATTATCAAGGAAGGGTTTTAAGTATGATTTCAAAAATAGTACATCCAAAAAACATTTTAGAAATTGGAACTTATACGGGTTATTCAGCTTTATGTCTGGCAGAAGGCATGCAAAGTGATGGTGAATTACACACTATTGATATTAATGAAGAATTGGTAGATTTTCAACGTAAATATTTTGACAAATCACCATATGGAAAACAAATAATCCAGTATTTAGGAAATGCCTTAGAAATTATTCCAAAACTTAATAAAACCTTTGATCTTATTTTTATTGATGCCGACAAAGATAATTACCCAGCTTATTTTAAAATTATAATAGACAAATTAAATGTTGGTGGTATTATTTTATCTGACAATGTGTTATGGAGTGGAAAGGTCATTGAGACATTAAAGACTGATGATACATCTACAAAAGCTTTATTAGAATACAATACACTGCTAAAAGAAGACAAAAGAGTGGAAACTGTTGTATTACCAATAAGAGATGGTTTGACTATAAGCAGGAAAAAATAATATTATAATTTTCGTTTTACAGAGCCTGTAAAATCACCAATATCATCCTTTACCCTATCTAGTTCCTTTTTCACATCTGTAACTATACTGGTGTCTATTCCGTTTTTATCAGCACTTTTTGTGATTTCGTTTTTTATGTCGTTTGTTGCATCTTTAAGGGTTCGCATACCTTTCCCAAGGCCACGAGCAATCTCTGGGATTTTATCTGCACCAAAAACCATAACTACAATAAAGAGTATGAATGCTATTTCAGCACCACTTATAAATAAAAATGTTGTTTGTAGTATCACAGTACAAATATAGTAAGTGTTTTTGAATAGAATAAAAAAGCCGACTATAAAAAATCGGCTTCAATTGTTAATTTTTTAGTTAATTTTTAACCTTGTCTTTAAATTTATCGAAATCACTTTGCTTAATTTCTTTAGGCCACGAATTATTAGAGGTATCAATATCTGCAGTTTCTAAATCTGGATCAATAGCAATACTAACTATCTCTTTTTCAGAAGCAATAGTTCTGCTAACTTCATTATCATTTAATCTCCAAATTTGTGCTGGATAAGTTTCTCTTTTAGTTGTTCCGTCTGCATACGTGTATTCTGCTATAATAGGCATCACTAATCCTCCTGGTTTATCAAAAGTAATACTATAGAAATATTTTGGACTCTTAATGTTTTTACGTTCTGCCTCTGTAAAGTTATCCATCAAATATTCTTTTAAACTTTTTGATGATTCAATCGGGTCAGAATTACGCATACTTTCATCAAAATCTTCACTTCCTTCTTCAACCAAATACACAAAGTCTTCAGCATTCACATTGAATCTTTTATACCTCTCTAACAATCTTTTACCTTCAGCATTAGGTTTAGAAGATACATAATATTTTTTTACTTCCTTAATCCCTACGTCAACCCAATCAGTAGTATAAAACCATCCTCTCCAAAACCAATCTAAGTCTACTGCTGAGGCGTCTTCCATAGTTCTAAAGAAATCTTCAGGTGTTGGGTGTTTAAACATCCATCTATGTGCATATTCTCTAAAAGAATAATCAAACAATTCATGCCCCATAATTGTTTCTCTTAAAATATTTAAAGCAGTTGCAGGTTTTCCATAGGCATTATTACCAAATTGATAGGTGTTTAAACCCTTGGTCATAATAGGTGCTATAAAATCTTGGTTTCCTCCCATATAAGGCACAATCATACGAGCAGGTCCACGATCTGAGGGGAAATTTTTATGCCCTGGAGACAAAGCTTCTGGATATTTTTTTCCAAAATCTTGCTCTGCAACATACTGAACAAAGGTATTTAATCCTTCATCCATCCAGGACCACTGACGTTCATCACTATTAATGATCATTGGAAAAAAGTTATGACCTACTTCATGCGTGATAACACCAATCATACCATATTTTACACGGTCACTATAAGTACCATCTTTTTCAGGTCTTCCATAATTCCAGCAAATCATTGGATACTCCATACCTTGTTGTTTAGCATGCACAGAAATTGCTTTATGATATGGATAATCAAAAGTCATTCTAGAGTATGATTCTAAAGTATTTGCAACTGTTCTTGTTGACCATTGTTCCCAAAGCGGATTTCCTTCTTTTGGATATAATGATACAGCCATAATATCTTTACCTCCTATTTTAACTACCATCATGTCCCAGATGAATTTCCTTGAAGTTGCAAATCCGAAATCACGAACATTTTCGGCATACATTTTCCATGTTTTTGTCTCTTTAGAAAATCCTTTTTCAGCAGTTTCTGCTTCGGCTTGAGTTACAATTATAACAGGTTTGTCATATGATTTTTTTGCTTCTTCATAACGTTGAAGCATGGTTTTAGAAAAAACATCTTTTCTATTCATTAATTTTCCTGTTCCATCTAAAATATGGTCTGCAGGAACTGTAATATTTACTTCAAAATTTCCAAACGGTAAAGCAAATTCATCTCGACCCCAAAACTGAGAGTTTTGCCATCCTTCAACATCATTATATACAGCCATTCTTGGATAAAATTGTGCAATAACATAAGCTCTGTTTCCGTCCTCAGGAAAATATTCGTATCCAGAACGTGCTCTATCAATTAAATGATCATTTATCTTGTACCACCATTTAATTGAAAACGAAAATTGTTCTCCACTTTTTAATGGTGAAGGTAATTCAACACGCATCATAGTTCTGTTAATGGTATGCTCTAAATTATTACCTTTTATATCTTTTACTTCTAAAATATTGAAACCACCATCAAAAGGTTCTTTCATGTAAGTACTTACAAAATTTGAAGCTGATGTTGCCGGTCTGTAACCACTACCTTCAATAAGAGGCGATTTAGAGTCCTTAGCTCTCACATTTTGGTCTAATTGAACCCAAAGATATGTAAGCACATCAGGAGATTTATTAGTGTATGTAATTGTTTCGTTACCTGATAACTTTGCGTTTTCATCATCTAACACAACATCCATTTTGTAATCAGCTTGTTGCTGATAATATGCAGGACCAGGTGCTCCAGAGGCTGTTCTAAACATATTTGGCGTTGAAAACTCATCATATAACTGCTTGAATTTGTTGTTGTTAGTGTGACCTGCTTTAGGTTTTGTTTGATTTTGATCTTGATCTTGGGCAAATACCCCTCCGGAAATTAAGATGAAGGACAGAAGGTAAAAAATAGATTTTTTCATTATTGACTTTAAAGTTATTGCATTGATTTTGGCTTTTAACAAACAATTTTTGAATTATTTGTTGAAAAGTGCCCGAAAATAACGAAATAATATATCTATTTGTGTTTTTTTAATTAAAATTTAACAAAGCTTTTTTATTGCTTTGATTAAGCAAAAAACTTTTTTGTTTGGAGTTTATTTTAGTCTTAATCATGTTTTGTTGTTCTTCAAATAAATCAAACAAAACTTGATTGGTTATTTCTATGGAATTTATTTTTTTTACTTTTTCAATTCCAATATAACATTGCATAATATCAATATCATATTCCTTTCCAATAAAAATTAAATTCATGTCTTTACCATTAATATTGACCTTAATTTTATCTTTTAAATAGGTTTCTATGTACTTGTCAACACTTTTTGATTCATTTTTTCCTCCTAAAACCAAATTCTCATCATAACGCTCACGCAATACTTTTTCAAAATCATCAATAAATATGCGTGTTGTTAACTGAACGGATTGTTTGTTCTCAATAAAATCTACTTGGGTAACACTTATATAATATTTATGAAAGCTTGTAAAGGCCAATAAAGGTATTATAGTTATTAATAGAATAATTTGCGTTTTTTTCATTTTTTTAGTGAACTAAATGGTTTTTCAAAAGTAATTTATTTTTAACTGGTCAAAAAGTATTCCAAAAAGATTAATCTTTCTTTAAATTTAAATTCTCGATGTACTGCCTGTATTTCATTCTTAAAAAAATTAATATTTTAAAATCTGTTTGGTTTTTGCAATATTTTACAAAGTTTTCATCATCAGCACAGAAATAGAAAAAATCCATTATTAAATCTTCTTCTAAAGGATTTGATATTAAAAAATCTTTTGATAAACGCGATTTAATACTATACATAAGTTCTTCTTTAGCTTCAATTTCAACGCGCTGCTTTAACATTTTTGTTCTTCCTGAAATCCCATTCAATATTGGATTTAATGGTAAGCCACCTCCTAAAAGACCCAAAAGCATTTTTGGTTTAAATTCTCCTGCTTCACTTAACCTTCTTTCGCTTTGTGTTGCTGGTTTGCCCTTATAACCTGGAATACCAACATCAAAAAAATTGACAGGAGGTTCTCCTTCTGTATTATTAATGTCTGAAAGTAAATCACCAGTTAAAATTTTACCAACTGTAACTTCATCCAATTGATTAATTCGCTCTTCTAAATTAACTTCAATCGTTTTTTTATTAAATATTTCTTCATCAACAACAATGGCTTTTATTTGGGTTTGAATAGAGCTAAAAACTATGGTGTCATTGAGTTTTGCTTGTATTTTAAAAGCTCCTAATTGATTTGTGATTGTATAAATCTTTGCTGTTTTATTGATTACATGAATATTTTCAAGATCAACGTTACTTTTAATTTTACCTTGAATTTCAACAGTTTGAGAAACCATGTATTGATTATAGGCCAGAAAAAAAAGAATTAATGAATATTTAATTTCTGTCATTTTTAGATTCTAAAAACAATTTGCGCTGTTCAATTAAATATTCAATAAGTTTTAGTTCGTTTTCAGGTTTAAATAATTCTTGATTTATTTCTTTTGATTCCAAAAAACCAATAAACGATGGGACTTCGTTTTCAGGTAAATTAAATATATGGCTAATCATTGAAGGTGAGTAAATATCCATCAACTCTTTTTGCTTTTCAATATGCAAATTATCATTTGAATTTTTTGTCTTCTTTTTAGGTTTAAATATCAACTTAGATATTTCACCAAAATTAACTCCATTGTAAATTTGGCCTTTGTTTATGGTTTTGTTTAAAGCATCTTCAACTACAGTGTTATCAAAAGCTTTATCAACATATTCTAAAGCTCCCATATTACCAACATCAATAGTAATTAAAGGCATCTTTACAACTTTGTCTATATCTGTATCTAAATTTCCAGAAAGTCCATATGATAATAAAACTGCTCCTAGTTGATTAACCTGTTCTATTAAATAAATTTTCAATTGTTTTACAGCAATTACAAATTCATCTACAATAACTAAGGTTGGTTTAAATTGAAGTGCTGAAATTTCAATGCGGTCGTTTAAAGCAACTTCAATAACAAATTCACCTTTTTCGTTACTAATTGTTCCTTTGTTTGAAGATGTATTAAAAATGGTAACACCTTCAACATCCTGATTTTCTGAAAGTATAATTCCATTAATTTTAATGCGTTCACTGTTTTGACTCCAAACAAAAGTCAAAGAAGACATAAGAAATAAAAAAAATAAAAGTTTTTTCATCAACATATAATAAAGATATAAAGAACGGACATGAATTCTTAAATTAAATCAAATAAGAGTTTAAAATTTTGTTAAACATTTCAATTAATTACATTTACAAAAAACAAAATTTTAATGAAAAACATATTTATTGCCAGTACTTCAACACTTTATGGAAGCGGTTATTTAGAATACATATTGGAGGAATTAAAGGTTTTTTTTAAAGAAGCCAATACAATTCTTTTTATTCCTTATGCAAGACCTAGTGTCATTTCACATGATGATTACACCAATAAAGTTAAAGATTCCTTTTCTAAAATAAAAAAAACTGTTATTGGAATTCACTCTTTTGAGAATCCAATTGATGCCATTAAAAAAGCTGAAGGTATTTTTGTTGGTGGCGGAAACACCTTTGTTTTACTTAACGAACTGTACAAACACAATCTCATTACTGCCTTAAAAAATGCTGTTACTAACGGAACACCATATTTAGGAACAAGTGCTGGCAGCAATATTTGCGGACTTACAATAAAAAATACGAATGATATGCCTATTGTATATCCACCAAGCTTTAATGCATTAGGATTGGTACCCTTTAATTTAAATCCACATTTTTTAGACCCAAATACAACACTAAAACATATGGGGGAAACCAGAGAAACCCGTATTAAAGAATTTCATGGTTTTAATACCCAACCCGTAATTGGGCTAAGAGAAGGATCTTGGTTATTAGTTAAAGGAGACTCAATTATTTTGAAGGGTTCTCTCACTGCTCGTATTTTTGAGCACGAAAAAATTCCATATGAAGTAGAACCAGAAACAGAACTTAACACTCTAAAATAGAAAAAGCCTAATCGTTTGATTAGGCTTTTTTTGAGCGGGAGACCGGGTTCGAACCGGCGACATTCAGCTTGGAAGGCTGACGCTCTACCAACTGAGCTACTCCCGCAATTCCGATACAAATATAAAGAATCTATTTATTCATTTGCAATTATAAAATATAGAAAATATTTAAAAAATAAAAACGCCTTGAAATTCAAGGCGTTTCATTTACTCGAGTGACTAATTCAAATAAATATAAATACACTAATTATTTATCTAAAGCTTCTTTAATAACGGACATAGCTTCAAAGGCATTTGACAACTCTGCATATTTTAAAGCAGTCATACCTTGATCTGATTTTGCTTTTAAGTTTACACCCTTAGAGATTAAAAGTTGTAAAATTTCTACTCTATTAAATCTTGCTGCATACATAACAGGAGTCATTCCATTTGATTTTTCATGAATGTCGGCGCCTAAATCAATAAGTTTTTTTACAGTTTCAAAATCACCTTTTGCAATAGATATACAAAATGGGCTTACTTTAAAAACAGATTCTGTATGATAACTTACAGGACTGCTTACAGGCTTGGCACTAACAGTTACGATTGATAAACATAACGCGATTGTTGAAATAATGATTGTTTTTTTCATGATGAAAGATTTTAATTTGTTTATTGATTCGTTTTTTGATGTCTTATTAAAGACGATGCCTTTTAAAATCTGTTACACAAAAAAACTATTAATAACATTTATTTAACATTTTGGTTTCTTCAAACAAAAGGTATTTTTTGTTATTATTTTATTAAAAAAAGCCTTTATAAATAAGCAATTCGGAAAGCACTTTTCTGTATTTTCTTATTAAACTTCTTTATCTTTGAAGTGTATTAAAAACACCTTAAAAATGAATAAAAAAGTCATCTTAATGATTCTTGATGGTTGGGGAAAATCTCCCGATCCTAAAGTATCTGCTATCGATAATGCAAACACACCTTTTATAGATTCTCTTTACACCAAATACCCAAATGCTTCCTTAAGAACAGACGGATTACATGTTGGTTTACCTGAAGGACAAATGGGAAATAGTGAAGTAGGACACATGAATCTTGGTGCCGGAAGAATAGTATATCAAGATTTGGTTAAAGTTAATCTTGCTGTTAAAAATAAAACCTTAAATGATGAAAAAGTACTGGTTGATGCTTTTAAATATGCAAAAGAAAATGACAAAGATGTTCATTTTCTTGGTCTATTAAGTGATGGTGGAGTACATTCACACATTACACATTTATTTGGTTTGTTGGAAGCTGCAAATAATTTTGGTTTAACAAAAACATACGTTCATGCCTTTACTGACGGTCGTGATGTTGACCCTAAATCTGGTTATGGTTTTTTAACTGAATTAGAAGAGAAGTTGGAAAAAACAAATAGCAAACTTGCTACTGTTACGGGTCGTTATTACGCCATGGATAGAGATAAACGTTGGGAACGAGTAAAACTAGCTTATGATGCCATGGTGAATGGTATTGGGGATTTCTCTACAAATGTGACTGATTCCATTGAATCAAATTACAAAAATGATATCACTGATGAGTTTATCAAACCAATTATTATGGTTGATGAAAACAACGAACCCATTGCAAAAATTAAAGACGGTGATGTGGTAATATTTTTTAACTTCAGAACGGATCGTGGTCGTGAGTTAACAGAAGTACTATCACAAAAAGATTTTCATGAGCAAAACATGCATAAATTGAATTTATATTATGTTACGCTTACCAATTATGATGAAAGTTTTAAAAACGTAAACGTTGTTTTCAATAAAGATAACTTAACAGAAACTTTAGGCGAAGTATTGGAAAAACACAATAAAAAACAAATAAGGATTGCGGAAACTGAAAAATATCCACATGTAACTTTTTTCTTTTCAGGCGGACAAGAAACACCCTTTAAAGGAGAAACCCGAATTTTGAGAAACTCACCAAAAGTTGCCACTTACGATTTAAAACCCGAGATGAGTGCTTATGAATTACGTGATGCTTTAGTACCAGAATTACAAAAAGGTGAGGTTGATTTTGTTTGTTTAAATTTTGCAAATGGTGATATGGTTGGACACACGGGAGTTATGGAAGCTGCTATTAAAGCCTGTGAAGCTGTTGATATTTGTGTGAAAGACGTAGTTACAACTGCACTTGAAAATGATTATACAACTATTGTAATTGCTGACCACGGAAATTGCGAAACTATGATAAATCCAGATGGTTCGCCAAACACAGCTCATACTACTAACCCAGTACCTGTAATTTTAATTGACAAAGAATTAAAGCATGTTGAAGATGGTGTTTTAGGAGACATTGCACCAACCATACTGAAACTTATGGGAGTTGAACAACCTAAAGTAATGACTAGGCATTCTTTAATTTAAAATACATCAAAAAAAAATTATTGTACATTTATAACAACCAAATGTAAATTTTAAATGAATTTAAACGATAAGCTTATTATTGCTGTTGATTTTGACGGAACCATTGTGGAAGATGCTTATCCTAATATTGGGAAACCAATAATTTTTGCTTTTGAAACTTTAAAAAAACTTCAAGAGAATGGTCATAGACTTATTTTATGGACCTATAGAAGTGGAGATAAATTAGAAGATGCCGTTACATTTTGCAATAATAACGGCGTCTTTTTTTATTCAGTAAATAGCAGTTTTCCTGAGGAACAATATGACATAAATGTAAGTAGAAAAATCCATGCAGATTTATTTATTGATGACAGAAATATTGGAGGTTTTATAGGTTGGGGAGAAATATATCAAATGCTTATTGGCTCTACCGAAAATCTTCCAAAAGAAAACAAAAAGAAAAGTTTTTTTAGTTTTTTAAAATAATCAAATCAATTCAAAATAGGCTCTTTCAATGCTTTCTCTGTGATCAGGATGTGCAATATTCACTAAAGCTTTCACTCTATCTTTTATAGTTTTTCCATATAAATTAGCAATTCCGTATTCAGTAATTATATAATGAACATGTGCTCTAGTAGTAACAATTCCAGCTCCCGATTTTAAGGAAGGTACAATTCTGCTAATTCCTGTTTTTGTTACAGATGGCAATGCTATAATTGCTTTTCCTCCTTCACTTAAAGAAGCTCCTCTTATAAAATCCATTTGACCACCTACACCAGAATATATTTTTGACCCCATAGAATCGGCACAAACTTGCCCTGTCAAATCTACTTCTATTGCAGAATTTATAGCAACCATTCTAGGGTTTTGTTTGATTATAGATATATCATTCACATAATCAGAAGCTCTTAACTCAACAAATGGATTATCATCTACATAATCATACAAACGTTTTGAACCCATTAAAAATGTGGCTAATGCGCGTCCTGGATTCACTTTTTTATAATTGCCATTAATAACATTTTTCAAAATAAGATCAATAACACCATCAGAAAACATTTCGGTATGTAATCCTAAATCTTTATGATTTGTAAGCCTAGATAGTACGGCATTTGGAATCACTCCAACACCCATTTGAAGTGTGCTTCTGTCTTCTATTAAACTAGCAACATAATCTCCTATTCTATTTTCAATCTCAGTTGAAACAGGCATGTCATGAGTTGGCATGGGCGTATCACATTCAACAAACAAATCTATTTCTGTATAATGAATAATGCCATCTCCATGCGTTCTTGGCATTTGAGGATTAATTTGAGCAATTACAATTTTAGCATTTTCTATTGCTGCCAAAGTAGCTTCAATTGAAACACCCAAAGAACAATACCCGTGCTTATCTGGCACCGAAACATGAATTAATGCAACGTCAAGTGGTAAAATATTTCTTTTGAACAGTAACGGCAATTCACTTAAAAAAACAGGTGTGTATGAACCGTTTCCTGCAGCCAATGTATGACGAACATTATTGCCCACAAAAAAAGAATTAACATGAAAACTATCTCTCAATTCAGGATTTGCATAAAGCGCATCCCCTTCAACATGTAAATGGCAAACTTCAACGTTCCTCAACTCTTCGTGTCGCTGAGTCATGGCATTCATTAACATTTGAGGGGCAGCTGCAGCAGCTTGAATATAAACCCTATCATTTGATTTTATAACTTTTACAGCTTCTTCTGCTTTAACAATTTTATACATTACTATTGTCTTTAGACAACAAAATTAAAGATAAAAGAAATTCTAAAAACTGTCCAAAGTCATAGTAGTATAAAAACAATAAAAAATTAATTTTGAGTATCTTTGCCAATATTTTATAAAGCATGATTATTACTAAAACAAGAGAAGAAATTGAATTAATGCGTGAAAGTGCTTTAATTGTTTCTAAAACTTTAGGCATTCTTGCCAAAGAAATAAAACCAGGAGTAACAACTTTACATCTTGATAAAATAGCTGAAGAATTCATCCGTAGTGAAGGAGCCATTCCAGGTTTTTTAGGATTATATAATTTTCCAAACACCTTGTGTATGAGTCCAAACACTCAAGTGGTGCATGGTATTCCAAATGACAAACCTTTGGCTGAAGGCGATATCATTTCAATTGATTGTGGAGCTCTTAAAAATGGTTTTTATGGAGACCACGCCTATACATTTGCGGTAGGAGAAATTGCTCCAGAAACTGAAAAATTACTTCAAGTCACCAAAGAGTCTTTATACGTAGGCATTAGGGAATTTAAAATAAATAACCGTGTTGGAGATGTAGGCTATGCCATACAAAAATACTGTGAAGACCATGGTTACGGTGTTGTTAGAGAATTGGTTGGTCATGGTTTAGGTAAAAAAATGCATGAAGATCCAGAAATGCCAAACTATGGAAAACGTGGTAGAGGAAAAATGTTTATTGAAGGTATGGTTGTTGCCATTGAGCCAATGATAAATTTAGGAACTCACCGAATTAAACAACACAGAGATGGTTGGACTATTACAACTTTAGACAATAAACCAAGTGCACATTTTGAACATGATGTAGCGATTGTTGATGGAAAACCAGAATTGCTTTCAACCTTTGCTTACATTTATGATGCTTTAGGAATAGAAAGCAACGAAGAAGATGAGTTTCGACAAAAAGCATTAGTTTTATAAACCATGAAAAAAGTTATTTCAGAAATTAAAGAAGTTGAGCTTGCAAACGGTTTAAAAGGACGTTATTTCCATACTGACTCCAATACTATTGGTTTTGTTGACATTGAAAAAGGAGCTATTTTACCAGCTCACTCTCATTTTCATGAACAAACAACATTTGTCACCGAAGGAAAACTAGAAATGACCATTGATGGTGTTACTCAAATTTTAGAGCCAGGAATCATTACTTTAATTCCATCAAACATAATTCATAGTGCTCGTGCCTTAACAAATTGTAAGGTAACAGACATATTTTATCCTGTTAGAGAAGATTATAAATAATCACTTTTGAAAAAACTCTTCAAATTTATACTTAACTTCCTGCCAAGACCTTTCTTGATTCGATTAAGTTATACTATTAGACCTTTTTTAGAGGTTTTTTTAAAAGGTGAAACATATACCGATCCTATTGATGGTAAAAGTTTTAAAAGTTTTTTACCTTATGGTTATGGCAAACAACGAAATAATGTATTATCGCCTTCTACCCTTTCATTAGAGCGACACAGATTATTATGGCTGTATTTAAAAAATGAAACTGATTTTTTCACAGCAAAACATAAAGTACTTCACTTTGCTCCAGAACAAGCTTTTTACAAGCGATTCAAAAACATGAAAAATCTGGATTATGTGACTACTGATTTAAATTCACCTTTAGCTGATGTAAAAGCAGATATCTGTAATCTACCTTTTAAGGATAACGAATTTGATGTTATTCTTTGCAACCATGTTTTAGAACACATTCCTGATGATGTTAAAGCTATGCAAGAATTGTACAGAATATTAAAACCTAGTGGTTTTGGAATCTTTCAAATTCCTCAGGATTTAAATAGAGAATTTACTTTTGAAGACAACAGCATTACTGACAAAAAAGAACGTGCTAAAATTTTTGGACAGTATGACCATGTTCGTGTTTATGGTCTTGATTATTTTGACAAGCTAAGCAAAATTGGTTTTAAGGTAGAAAAAGTTGATTATACTTCAACACTTTCAGAAGAAGACATTACAAAATTCTGTTTAGCAAAAGGAGAAATTATTCCTATTGTTTATAAATCTTAAAACTCAGGAAATCCGTTAAAACCGATAGTTTCCAACTCATTTTTTTCGTTTTCATAAATCAAAAAAACTTTTAGTTCTTTATGTTTTTCTAAAAATGCTTTAACTTTTTCAATTCCCATTGCTTTAAAAGCAGTTGCGTAAGCATCGGCAGTCATGCAATTTGATGCAATAACAGAAATGCTTAATAAATTGGTTTTACTTGGGTAACCCGTTTTGGTATCTATAATATGTGAATATCTATTTCCATCTTTATCAATCTTAAATTTTCTGTAGGTTCCTGAGGTTGCCATGGCTTCATCTGTTACAGAAATGGCTCTTATGATAGATTGGGTACCATCAAAATGGGGCATTTCAACACCTACTTTCCATGGTTTATTTTTTTCTATATTAATACCTTTAGTTCTTATTTCGCCACCAATTTCAACTATATAGTTTTCAATATTTTGCTGTTCCAAAAACTCTGAAATAACATCAACACCATACCCTTTTGCTATGGCATTAAAATCCAAAAACGTATTTGGGTTTTCTTTAATAATTCTATTGCCTTCTCTGTGAACTTTATTTAATCCAACCGAAACCATTAAACTATCAATTTTCAAGCTATCCAGTTTAACAATATTACCTTCAGGGCCAAAATCCCATGCATTAACTAAAATCCCTATCGTTGGGTCAAAAGCTCCGTCAGTTTTTGAAAAAATATCTTTTGAAGCTTCAAAAACTTTTTGAAAATGCTCATCAATTATGTTAGATTCATTTCTATTTAGCTTTGAAATATTTGAATCATTCTGATATGTTGACATGGATTTATTAACAACATAGAACAAACTATCAATTTTATTTTGAAAATCTTGTTGATGTTCTGAGTAATATTGAATAGAGTACGATGTTCCAAAAACTAACCCACTTAGTTTGGTGTTATCTGTTTGTTTACAAGAAATCAGTAAAAAACAAAATAAAACTCCAAAAATGTATCTGCTCATACTATTGCTATTAATTAAAATTCGTTTCTAAAACTTGAATGCCATTATATTCAATCAAGTAATCTTCGTTTAAAAATATAGGCAATGTATTATCTTCAATATTTGATAAACCAACACCTGCATATAGTACTTTTGCATGCTTTTCTCTGGCATGCTTTTTAAAAGATTCCATCCAAATCACGTCATAATTATTTGGATTTTCTGGCAACAAAACAGCTCTTACTATAACGAAAAAATACTGGTTATTTTTATCAATACAAACAAACTGCGGATGCTTTTTAAGTTTACTGTTTATAGCTATAAATTCAAAACCACTTTGTTCTAAGTCTTTTCCAACATGGTTCATTGCCAAGTTATGTAATTCTTGCTTAGTGAGAGGTTTACGCATATTACAAAATTAATGCATATATTGATTAAATTAAAATTTTGTTTACCTTTAAAACCAATCCGTTTGTGTAGTATTTTAAAACATTACTAAAACAGATTAAACCAACCCCAACTACTCTATAAACTTCATTTACTTATAAGCGATAATAAGTACATGATAAAACTACACAATCATTTTTAAAAATTTATAAAAAAGGAAAAATATAATCAAGCTTAAATATCTCAAAAACAGAATTTGCTCTTGATATTAGGTATTCTTAGTTAATATACCAGATGCTAACCTAACAAAAAAAATGAAAAATAAATTTAACCCAACCAAAAAATTATGAAATCTGAAACAAACACATGGACAAAAACAGAACTTCAAATTTATATTTTACTTCTTTGTGCAAATGCTGATTCGGTTGAAAGCAAAGAAGAAATTAACTTAATAAAATCTAAAGTAGATAAGAAAACCTTTAGAAAAATATATAATGAATTTTGTAATGACACTGAAGAAAATAGCTTTGAAAAAATAGATGCTAACATACATTTACATAAATATAACCAAACTGAACTTTCAAATATTCATAAAGAAATCAATGAAATTTTCCTTGCAGACAATAAGTTTGGAATGATGGAGCAAAATCTAAATAGGATATTAGATAATATAATCTATTAATACATAATTTGTTTTTATAATACTTTACATTACAAAACCTAAATACAACTTGTATTTAAACATAAAAAAGCCAACTTTATGAGTTGGCTTTTTTTATTACTCTGATTTTAATTATCCACCAAAATCATCAAATCTGATATTTTCTTCTGCAAGACCAAAATCTTCTCCCATCTTTTGAACAGCTTGGTTCATTAATGGTGGACCACAGAAATACAATTCAATATCTTCTGGTGATTCGTGTTTACTTAAATAATTGTCAATTACACAATTGTGAATAAATCCAACAAATCCATCTCCAGGCGCATCAATATTTTCTTTTACTATCCAATTATCTTCAGGCATTGGCTCAGAAAGTGCCAAATAGAATTTAAAGTTTGGAAAGTCTTTTTCTAAATGTTTAAAGTGGTCTAAATAGAATAATTCTCGTTTAGAACGTCCACCATACCAATAGGTAACTTTTCTGCCTGTTTTTAATGTTTTGAATAAATGATACAAGTGAGAACGCATTGGTGCCATACCTGCTCCACCTCCAACATATAACATTTCAGCATCTGATTCGTTAATGAAGAATTCTCCATAAGGACCAGAAATAGTTACTTTATCACCTTTTTTTCTTGAGAAAATATATGATGATGCTATACCAGGATTTACATCCATCCATCCACCTTTAGCTCTATCAAAAGGAGGTGTTGCTATACGCACGTTTAACATAATTTCTCTACCTTCTGCTGGATAAGAAGCCATTGAATAGGCTCTTTCTACAGTATCAGTATTTTTCATTACCAAGTCCCAAAGTTTAAACTTGTCCCATTCAGCTTGAAATTTATCTGGTGTTTCATGCTCTTCAGGATGTGCTGTAATATCCATATCGGCAAACTTCACTTCACATGGAGGAATTTCGATTTGAATATACCCACCTGCTTTGTAGTTCATAGCTTCAGGAATTTCTACAACAAATTCTTTTATAAATGATGCCACATTGTAATTTCTAACCACAGTTCCTTCCCATTTTTTAATTCCAAAAACTTCTTCAGGAATGGTAATATTCATGTCTTGTTTTACTTTTACTTGGCAACCTAAACGAGCTCCTTCTTGTAATTCCTTTCTTGTAAAATGAGGCGTTTCTGTTGGTAATGCTTCTCCTCCACCAGATAATACATGACATTCACATTGAAGACACGTTCCACCACCACCACATGCTGACGGTAAAAATATTTTTTGATTTCCTAATGTTGATAACAAAGAACCTCCTGAGGCAACTTCAATTACCTTTTCACCATTGATAGTAATTTTTACGGGACCTGATGGTGATAATTTTTGTTTTACAACTAAAAGCAATACTACCAATAATATAGTAATAACTAAAAATACGGTTACAGTTGCTAATATCGTTCCTAATGTACCTGCTGCTAAAATCATATTACTCATTTACTTTTATGTTGTTAGCTAACACTTTTTCTTTCTTTTTAACTTCTGAATTTTCAACTTCATTAGAAGGAGCAGTGTTGTCTTCTTGTTTTGTAATTACAGCTTTTTGTTCTTCTTTCGGTTTTTCATCGCCTCCAGTTAACATACCTCCAAAACTCATAAAACCAATAGCCATTAAACCTGTGATAATAAAAGTGATTCCTAACCCTCTTAATGGAGCAGGAACATTTGAATATCTAATTTTTTCACGAATAGCTGCAATAGATAGAATTGCTAAAAACCAACCAATTCCTGAACCTATTCCATAAACAGTTGCCAATCCTAATGTAGGAATCTCTCTTGATTGCATAAATAATGACCCCCCTAAAATGGCACAGTTTACTGCGATAAGAGGCAAGAAAATACCTAATGAATTATATAATGAAGGTGAGAATTTCTCAACAACAATTTCCACCAACTGAACCATCGTCGCGATGGTAGCTATAAACATGATGAATGATAAGAAACTTAAATCATAATCGGCATATTCTTCACCTAACCAAGCTAAAGCTCCAGGTTGTAATAAATAATGGTCTAACAACCAGTTTAAAGGGACAGTAATAAGCATTACAAAAATAACAGCCGCACCAAGTCCAACTGCTGTTGATACTTTTTTAGATACTGCAAGGAAAGAACACATTCCAAGGAATGTTGCAAAAACCATGTTATCTATAAAGATTGATTTTAAAAATAATTCTAAATGTTCCATTTTTTTTTGGTTTTTGGTTTTTGGCTTTTGGTTTTTGGTGATTCACTATCAACAATCAACCACGAACCAATACCCAATTTAATGATCTTCTATTAATGCTTTATTTCTGCTACGTTGTACCCAAATAATAATTCCTACAACAATTAATGCCATTGGCGACAATAACATAAATCCATTATTTTCATATCCTAAAGCATATAATCCAGTTTTTTTAATCGGGTCTCCTAAAACTTTCATTCCTAATAAAGTTCCAGAACCTAATAATTCTCTAAAAAAACCTACTATAATAAGAATTAAACCATAACCAGCACCATTTCCAATTCCATCTAAAAACGATCTCCATGGGCCATTCGCTAAAGCAAAAGCTTCAAAGCGTCCCATGATGATACAGTTTGTAATAATAAGACCTACGAATACCGATAATGTTTTACTTAATTCATAAGAATATGCTTTTAGAATTAAATCAACAATAATTACCAAGACTGCAACTACAACTAGCTGTACTATGATTCTAATTTTTGATGGAATAATATTTCTCATTAAAGAAATTACAACGTTTCCAATTGCTACAACTGCTGTTACAGAAATAGCCATTACGATAGCTGCCTCTAATTGAGCCGTAATTGCCAATGCAGAACAAATACCCAAAACTTGAATTGTGATTGGGTTATTATCTGCTAATGGATCTAATATTAATTTACTGTCTTTTTTTGATAAAAGTCCCATAATCTAATTCTTTAAAGTTTTTAGGTAAGGAATGTACATGTTTAAATCTTTCTTAATCATTGCTGTAACACCATTACCAGTAATGGTAGCACCTGCCAAAGCATCAATCTCATAATCATCCTTTGTTTGATTGGTGGGATCATTATTCCCTTTAGCAATGGCTATTCCTTTAAATGCATCACCATTCATAATTTCCTCTCCTTTAAAATCATCCATAAAAAAGCGTTGGTTGATATTGGCTCCAAGACCAGGAGTTTCTCCTTTATGATCAAAAAATACACCTTCAACTATTAAATTTTTATCAACTGCAACATACCCCCAAACAGCATCCCAAAGTCCTTTTCCTCTCATTGGGATGATATAATAAGTTTCACCATCTTTTTCACCAACAAACAAAGGTAATTTTCTTGTATAACTTGGGTTTGATGCTTTTGATTCTTCTTTCTTAATGTCTATTAAATAGGCTTCATTGTTTTCTGTTACTTTGTCTCCTTCAATTACTAATTGTTTTTTGATATATTTTGAAAATTCTGAAGCAACTTTATTTGTAGGTACAAAATTTACACTGCTTTCATCATTTTCATTAACTCCCATAGCATATAAAATATTCTGTTGAATTTCTAAACGCTTATTTTCTGTAATTTTTGGTTTTAATGATTCAGCAGCAAATGCCAATAATGCACCAACNNAATATAGTGTATGAATTTTTATCTGTTCTATTTTCCATCATTAAGCAGTTTTAACTTTTAGACGTTTAAGTCTTTGCTTTATATTTCCTTTAACCACATAATGGTCAATAGTAGGTGCAAACACGTTCATTAATAA
>DJWL01000071.1 GCA_002441545.1 Flavobacteriaceae bacterium UBA6231
CTGATGATGGAAATTCAGGAAGACTCACAGACAAGCAAGGAAATGTTAGTGTTTTCAAATAAATAGCTTTATTACGTTGTTTAAAAAATCCTCAAATTGATTTCAATTTGAGGATTTTGTTTTTGTCATAGAATGCGACATCAGGTTTTTTAATTAATCTCATTTCCTTCAAAATCAAATTTGTATTCATTATTCCCCCAGTCTTTTGCTGTAATGATACCGTTTTTTATTTCAAAATCATTTTCTCCATTTGGCGTTACAAAAATATCCCTACCGCTATGCTGCCATTCAATTTTACCATCCATTGACAATTTTGATATTTCTAATTCTCCATGTACGATAAAAAAGTTATCTATTTTAAATAGTTCAAAGCAAGTAAACATATCGGCTTTTGTTTTCCAATTGAGATTTAATTCAGGGAGGGAAAGACAGTAAACAGAATCTCCACAACACATAAACAATTTATTATTGTCAAAGATTACAGATTTATTACTTGCTGTTGTTGCGCCACCTTCGGAACCAATTACCGCGCTAAATTCTTCATCATTTCTAATGACTCTGATTCCGTATATCGATGGAAATTGATAATGTGATTCCTCAAAATACTTTTTATCGTAATTATTTAAATTATCAGTTGAGTTAAACGAATAGGCTGAATCACTAAAAATTGAAATCAGTAAATCCTCGTATTTTGTCGTCATCGTTTTTTAAAAAAGGCTTATTACACTCAAATATACGCATTGTGTATAATTTAAAGATATAATATTGTGTAAAAAAGCAATTCAATAATAAAAACTTTTGCGTTTAAAAAATAAAACAAAAGAGCATAAAAATAATTTTCATACACGGTGGCTGAGCGTAGTCGAAGCCACAACACAAATAAATCCGTTTGAAAAAAACATTTTAAAACACACGCTTCATCAATTCGCTAGCGAATTCATACTTTGCTTCCTTAAAAACATAGGAATATTAAAAACCTTTGCGTTTCAAAAATAATTCTCCCACTGAAACAGATTCCTAATCGTGAGTAAAAAACAGAACCATGTCATTCTGAACGAAGCGTAGAGTAGTGAAGAATCTCTTCATAAAGAAAAATATTTCAACTTCACGACTTCACAACTCACAACTTACGCCTCACGACTTCACAACTCATCAACTTTACGATTTCACCCCTTCATACCTCATCACACCAACTTCCTCAAATGCTCTGCAGCTTTTAAAATCGTTTCTGGCTTTTTACTGAAGCAGAATCTAATCATTCCCGTGTTTCTTTGGTCTTGGTAAAACGAACAAAGCGGTATCGTTGCAACATGGTACTCTTTCGTGAGCCAAATGCAGAATTCCTTGTTAGGTAAATCAGAAATGTTCTCATAACTGGCAATCTGGAAATAACTTCCCTCGGATTTTTCCTTAAAAGTAAAAGGCAAATCTCTAAATTGGGCCAAAAAGAAATCTCGATGTCGCGAATTTGTAATCCGTGACTATTACTATTTTATAATTATCTATGCTCAATGCGGATTTGTAATCCGTGACTACTATTATTTTACCAGATGTTTTATAATCGTGACTATTTCTATATTTTGTGGTTATACTCGATGTCGCGGATTTGTAATCCGTGACTATTACTATTTTATAATTATCTTTTTTCAATGCAGATTTGTAATCCGTGACGACTATTATTTTACTCGATGTCGCGGATTTGTAATCCGTGACTATTACTATTTTATAATTATCTATGCTCAATGCGGATTTGTAATCCGTGACGACTATTATTTTACTAGATGTTTTGCAATTTGTTACTCTCACTATATTTTGTGATTATCCCAACCCATGAAAACGACTTCTACATCTAAAGCACTATCTAAATCAGCATAATTTCTTGCAAAGCTAAAATAATAATTTTCTGCTTCCGTTACAATCTTTTCTTTTACAGGATTTTCATGTATGTACTTTATTTTTTCCTTTATCCAATGGTTAGAGAAAATTTCTTCTGCATGATAGCCATCTTGCCAAACTTTGTATTGCTGTGGTCGTGATAAATGTTCGCAAGCTTTGCTAAAATACTCTAACAGCCATTCTCTTCTGCTTTCTGGTTCGTCTTGTATGGTTTGGATTATTTTTTTAGAAGTATATTTTTTGAAATCTCGCATAATTTCTGATAATGTTAAATCTCCATCTGCTCTGCAAAATAAATGCAAATGACTGTGCATAAGGCAATATGCAAATACAACAAGTCCTTTATTTTTTTGACAAAACTTGAGTGCATCTATGATTAAATGTTTTTGTGGCAATCTTGTGAAGACATCTACCCAACCTACTGTGGTAATAGTAATGAAATATGCCTGTGAAATTTCAGTGGCTTTGTATTTGGTTGACATTANNGGATTACAAATCCGCGACATCGGGAAAGACATACGATAAAAGCAATGTTTGCATATCTCACGTTCGTCTCTACGCTCTCGCTCTTCTCCCGCTAATACCGACTCATTCCCGTTTTCCCGCGCGGAATCAGATGCTGGAAGGGTTTACCTATCTTCACACGCTTCAATCAAAACATCACCTAATCTTATTCGATAATGAAAGCATCAAGTGTTGAAGCATAGTAAATGTAAATACTTGAAGTTTCTCCATTCTCACATTCTGACTCGCTTTTGTTGAAGGCAAAATAAAATTCTTGTTTTTTTGGGTCGATTGATTTATAAATATTCATTCCAGAGTCAAATGCAAATTTTCCGGGCTTTTCACCTGTAATGTAGCTTGTTTTTTTTATGTCCGATGCTTTAATTCGTTTTTGAACCAAATCCAAACTTTTTTTTCCTCCGCAACTATGAAGATGTATCTCCGAAACACACTTATTGGACAATCCGTAAATTTCAAAAATTAAAACTTCTGCGATAGACCTTTCATTAATCCTAGTAATCTGATAATGGGAATCATCTAATTCTTTCGCATCATACGATTCTCCTGAATATTCTAACATGGCAGTTACTTCATTGAACTCCATACCAAGAAAACGAGGTTGGATGATGTCGTCGTTATTGACTTGTTCTTTAAGATAATCCAATCGCCAGGACTGGCCACACACCGAGGTTGAATTAAAAACAAAAATCCAAACTACAAGGATTGTTAATTGAGCTTTCATAGTACTTAAATTTATTTTCATTTGTTTTTGATTTATAGTGAATTGGAGCGAATAGATCTTTTGGTATTGTATTCTAAAATTAAATTTGCGAATAACAAAAATCGAAAGCTCATTACTCCGTAAAATTTTCAATTTCACCGGTTTGATAGTTTGTTCGAGTTTTTACTTTACCAGAAGGATAGTGATACGTCCAAATTCCTGATTTTGAACCGTTCGTAAATTGACCTTGACTGGAAATTACACCCGTTTCAAAATATGTAATCCATTTTCCATGTTCGGTCCCGTTTTGGTATTGAATGATGGACTTTACTTGACCATTTTCATAGTACGTGCGCCATTCGCCGGTTTTTTTCGATTCTAAATTGCGAACACCTACGCTTTTGATTTGGCCAGCTGGGTAATAAGTTGTATCTGCTTTTTGGGCGTAAACAGAAAATTTCAACATAAATACGAAGGTGATTATACTTATTTTACTCATAATTTCTCAGATTTGTCATTCATTCAAATGTTTGTATTTGTGGAATTTGCCTCCCGCTTTTTTTGCGATGTCGAACATGATTTTTGATCTTACAACCTCATCACTTTTTGGATTATTCTTCTTCCAAAACTCTAAATCCTCATATACATAATCCATAATATTCATCCCGTCCATTTCATCTACTACATCTAACGGATAACGATAGAGATTAACCGCTCGCTGGAAAAAATCTAGATTTCCTGTAGCGACTGCCACTTTGAGTAATGAGATTTCTTTTTTAGCAGTTCGAATGGTATCACAAACCAAGCAGCATGAACAACGTGTAACGTATAAATGAATTTTTTCTGTAAAGAAAATATCACCGTCGGCTTTATAATCGGCTTGGGCTAAACGGGCTAATTCTTGTTCGTATTTATAAGCATACAAGAATTCATCATCATCTACTGGTCTATTGCTTTCTAAAGCTCCACATAAAATAGCGTATCCAGTTTTTTTTGTATTACACTTAAATTCAGAATATTCTGCTTTAGGGTTAGCTTTGGAAGTTGGTGTTGCACTAGCCGTTATTTTGGCGGTAGTTACCAAGCGAAAACCAGCGCTGTAAATGGCAAGATTTGTGGCTCTGTAATTGCGTTGTACGTTGGTGCTGTTGGTTTCAAAACTCATGCTGCTGCCTCCTTTCAGTACACCTTTGTCAAATGCTATTTCCTCAAAAAAATCGCTGCACCATTCCCAGGCGTTGCCTGTCATGTCAAAAAGCCCAAGCTCGTTGGGTTTCTTTTGTCCTACGGCTTGCATTTGGTAGTTGGCATTTTTGTAATACCACGCTACTTGGTNNATTCGGCTTCGGTGGGCAAGCGGTAAGTAACGCCCAAAGTTTTACTCAACCATTCGCAATAGGCAATCGCATCATTGTAAGATACATTTACCATGGGGTGTTGGTCGTTCCAACCCCAATAAGGTGCTTCGGGCATGGCTTTATTGGTTGCGGTGCAAAAAGTTTTATATTCGCCAACGGTTACTTCGTATCGGCTCATGCTAAAATCAGCTACTGTTTCGGCATGTGCCCATTTTTTATCTTCGGCACCATTACCCATAATGAATGAACCTCCTTTTACGAAAACCATATTTGGGTTTTGTGGTGGTGTAGCAAATGCCATTTGCGCAAGGCAGGCTAGGACTAAAAATAGAAAGTGGTGTTTTTTCATTTTATTTCTTTTTCAATTTCTGGATTAGTTTTAAAAGTGCTTCTCTATTCTTGGCTTCGTGGTAAAACTTGGGTAGTTTTTCTAAAAGTGTAAAATGCGTGCGGTCTTTATGCTCGCGCAATTTGGCACCGATATATTGTTCTAAATACAACAAATGGGCTTCGTTATAGGCAAAAAAAACATCGTTTTTAAAGGGTGCATAATACCATAGTGTCACATCAAAATAAGCACTGGCCTCTGCTTTATAATGAGCAGTATAACCCAAATAGGTTAGTAAACTGTCTTTTATTTCATGGAAGCCACAATACGAGCAAGTAAGTTTAGCTTTTTTCTCTTCATAGTCTACAGTTGCCCTTGCTTTTTTGTTGCATTTGGGACAAACCACTGCTACTTCCTCTTGGAAATGAGTAAGTCGAAAATTTTGATCTTGAAAGCGTTGAGACATGCCAAATGAATTAAATTACACTAATTTACTGATTTTACTCCTATTTTTTTGTAAGGATAAAAATATTCTGTTCTACTACTGTTGTTTAGGTGTTCTTTTCTGCTCTTCTAGTTTCTCAATTTTGCAATAATAGTATATTTTATCTACTAGTGGAGGGATGTTTTTATTGAGATAAAAACTTTCCTTTGGGCTTTTACCATTTTGGTTGATGTCTTCATGATATAAAATGATGGATTGCAATATAAAATGAAGCGTTGTTTTTAATTGCTTTAGTTCTTTTTTGTTTTTTATAATAGCAGTTGCATTGCGTTCAAAAATTGCTTCCTGTGAGGAAGCAAGCTTTATAAACTGTTTCAATTGCGCTATTTTTTCTTCCCCTGTTTGCTCTTCATTGATACAGTGCTTCACGTTTAGCAAATAGTCTTTTACTTGGAACAAACTATCTATCGCACTTCTATTTTGTGCCAAAGAAAAATTTCCTAACAATAAAATAAATACTATTATTGCTTTTTTTATCATGTTATTTATTTTGAATTACATTTATGAAAACTTATTCGGTTTATTAAATAGGATATTTTGACACTTATTACTATAAAAATGTTGCAAAACAAATAAAAACCATACTATTCAAAATAACTTATTCAAATTTTTCAGGACTTATAGCAATAAAAAGTCTTCCGTCTTTTGAAATGTACATATTAATATTTTTAGAAAAAAAGTTAGGAGTTTTAAAATTAATATCTCTTATATTGTCTGAATTTTCAGTAGAGTCAGTTATTTCACTATACTCTTTGAAATTTTCTTTTACTTTTTTAGCTAACAAGTCAATAATACTTTCGTTTATTGTAGCTGCTTCTTTAATAATTACGTAATGCGAAGGGTAACTAATTTCCTTATCAAATAAATACTCAATTATTATAGTTGTCGTACCAAGATTTTTTGACTGTTGTGTTGAGTAGTATCGAGACATAATACTATTTTCATCATCTTTTTGTTGATCTATCAAATTGCCTTTTACCTTAGACCATTTTGCCGCTACAATTTCTTTAATATGTTTTAGAAAATCATCTGCTTTTTTTTCTACATAGGTTTCAATTGGTTTTTGTCTTAATAGTAATTCATTTGCCAGATGGTTTTTTCCATTGTGATACATTTCATTAATAGACTTGTTAAATTCTTCTTCTGAATTTACAGGAAAAGTACTTATTGTTGCTATGTTTTCAGTAGCTGCACCAGCATATACTGAACTTGTTTCCAGTTTTGTTCTCTCCACATGTCCGTTTGTGAAATTTGACTTCTCATCAAAGGTCAATTTATACGTGAATAATCCAAGAATATCTTTGCCTTTGATGACACGAGTTCCATTTTTTGGATAAATTTCGATTGTAAAACCTGTAGATTCTCCATTAATGTTGAAGGTATATTTAAACATGGCATTTGTGTCAAACTCGATGATATTTACATTAGCTTTATTATCTGTAGATTTCATCCTTACGGTAACGGGCATAAGTAAGTCCGGTTCTCTATAAGTAGTAGGTTTAGAAACTATTAAATCGCCCTGAAAAATAAGCATTTCATGTTGGATTCCGTCATATTTCCAACTTAATAATTGTACTAATTTGTAATCTACACTTGCTTGACCAGATGCAGTAATTGCTTGCAAAATCATAAATATGGTAATCAATAATTTTGAATTCTGTTTTAAAATTGTATTCATTCGCATTGTTGTTGAATTTATTTATGAACTTGCAAACTCGTTTTTATTATACGAAGTTTTTATTGTTTACATATCCAATAAGTTTGTGATTGGATAAATTTATAATAACTTATGGTCAAATCATTCTAATGAGACTTGCTAAATATAAATTATTTTTCCTTAATAATATAAAATTTATTCACAATAAACTCTGAATTGATATTCTCTATTGGTGTAGGGGTCTATTTCAGAAAATCTACCTACACCTCTGTTTTTGGCGTACCATGAATTTCGTTCTCGAACCCAGTTTTCTACATTCTTTACAACTCCCTCAGATAGAGAAGATTTAGCAAAAAATCCTTTTTGCCATTTATCATTAGCGTAACTCCATACTTCTGCTGTCTTTCGAGGACAGTTTCCACTAGCCTCGTTAAAACCAGAAGAAAACTCTCTCATTGCATTGCAGGAAATCAATGTCAATGAAATTGCAATAATGAATATTCTATTGAATTGTTTAAATTTTGTTTTCATATTTTTATCTTTTTTATTTTTAGTCATACCAAGGTCCCTTTTCAATTTTGTAGCCAGCTTTTTTAAAGGCTTTTATTAAGTCATAAGCCAAGTATTCTACATCTCTAAGGGACACAAAATTAGTTCTAAACAAATCAACTTTTCGGGAAGATTTGATATAGCCGCCATCTTCATAATATTCTTGACGGACCACCTGCACTGTATCAGGTGCCGTTTCAAAAAAGATTCCTATATCT
>DJWL01000163.1 GCA_002441545.1 Flavobacteriaceae bacterium UBA6231
TGTAGCCATATTTCAGGACGAGACACTTGCTTTAACGTTACGATACTCTTTGTGTTAAATTTTAAAATATGTAATTATTATGCTTTCCATTTACAATAGCATTCTTTTTAAAACAAACTCGTATAAGTAATTGAAAACCTTAATAAAAAATATAATTAACCCGTTGTGCATTTTAATCTATCTAATACAATTGAATGTCAGTTCGAGTAATTTTCGATAGAAAATTGTATCGAGAACACTATTTTAATGACTAAAATTTGATTCTCGATACTAATTTTACTCATTTACAATCGTAAAATTCACTCGAACTGACAAATTTTATTCAAAATGCACAATAGGTATAATTAAGAAAAGATAAAATCAAAAGCTATTTAAGGAATCAAAGTAACTAATGCGTTTTTAGCAAGTGTGTTTTCTGGGCTTGTCTTACTAAAAACATCATTTACTATTTTATATATGTCTGGTATTACTGTTTTAGCTAGTTTTGAATTACTATTCATCAGCACACAAATACCCAAATCGGCATCCGGAAAAATCGCAATTTCATTTCTGTAACTATTAACACTTCCTCCATGATGTATCATAATTTTTTGTTCATCATTTTCCAAGAATTCATGGATTCTCCAGCCAAATCCATAAGAGGAACTTACATGCCCTGGCCATTTTTGGTAATATTTATTGTGATCTTTAATTTCTATAAATGGACTGAAAACTTCCTTTAAAGTAGAATTATCCATAATTTCAGGATGGTGCCCTAGTAATAACTCCATCCATTTAGCCATATCTAGTGCACTGGCGTTAATACCTCCACAAGCAATTGCATTGTAATAATGATGGTTAAGCTTTAAAGTTTTCCAACTATTACGACTTTTAGAATGTGGTAAAGCAACATTATTTGAATGCTCTAAAGTTTGATAATCCATTGAAATAGTGTTCATATCCAAAGGCTTAAAAAACCTGTTATTCAACAATGTACCAATATCTTGACTGGTCGATTTTTGCATCATTACACTACTAAGAGCAAACATGGCATTTTGATAACTATAAATTTCACCTGGCTTACTTATGGGTGCTACCGCTTTAAAGCGTTTAGCTATTTCGGTTAATGGTAATCCTGCTTCAATAAGATTAGTATAACTATGGTAAGGCGCTCCAGATGTTTGCGATAAAATAGTGGCAAGTGTAATTTTATTTGTATTAGTGCTGTCTCCCAACTTAAATTCTGGGATATAATCACTAACCTTATCATTCCAATCCAATAAACCTTCACTTTTTAATTTAGCAGCCAAAATTCCTGTAAACCCTTTTGATATAGATCCTAGTCTAAATACGGTTTCCCCATCAACTTTATCATTAAATTTAATATTTCTTTTACCAAATCCTTCAGAGATTAAGATTGAATCTCCCTTAACGATGCTTACTCCAGCTCCTACAATATTTCCTGAAGTTATGGCGCTTTTAAAATATGCAACAAGAGCGTTATTCAACGCTTTCTTTTGTGCTTCATATAGTTTAATTGCATTTTGATTGACAAACGGTTTATCTATTTTATTGGTAGAAACTGTTACAGTCTCGTTGGGAGTAGTTACAGATTTAACAACACTCAAAGTGAGCAAAAAAAGTACAATAATTAAAAAAGCTGATTTTCTGAAAATTTTGAATCTCTGCATAAGCAAAATAGCATTTAGTTTTTGGTGTAACGCTACGAATATAAGATGAAATACTTATATAATCGACGAAAAACATATTTTTTTTTAAAACCCAACCATTTGTTTGTATTTTAATGATTGTTAATTTCCAAAAAAAAATCCCACATTAAGCAGGATTTCTTTCTCATTTATGTATAGATATACTATGCAAACAATGGTTTGCCTTTCATCATCTTATTAACTTTAACTTTAACAGCTTCTAAAACCGCTTCATCTTCAAAATTGGTAATTACTTCATCTATTAAATCTACAATACCTGCCATATCGTTTTCTTTTAACCCTCTGGTAGTAACCGCAGCAGTACCTACTCGAATTCCTGAAGTAACAAATGGTGATTTATCATCAAAAGGCACCATATTTTTATTAACTGTTATATCTGCTTTTACCAAGGCCTGTTCAGCATCTTTACCCGAAATGTTTTTGTTGCGTAAATCTATCAACATCATATGATTATCAGTTCCACCAGAAATGATATCATACCCTTTGCTTACCAATGCTTTTGCCATAGCATCTGCATTTTTCTTTACCTGTAAAATGTAGTGCAAAAACTCATCTGTTAATGCTTCACCAAAAGCAATAGCTTTAGCCGCAATGATGTGTTCTAATGGTCCTCCTTGATTTCCTGGGAATACTGCAGAATCTAATAAAGCAGACATTTTTTTCAAAGTGCCATTTTTTAAAGTCTGTCCAAAAGGGTTATCAAAATCTTGCCCCATCATGATCATACCTCCACGTGGTCCTCGTAATGTTTTATGAGTTGTGGTAGTAACTATATGGCAATGTGGTAATGGATCGTTTAAAATACCTTTTGCAATTAAACCTGCAGGATGTGATATATCTGCCATTAAAATAGCGCCAACGCTATCTGCAATAACTCTGAAACGTTTAAAATCAATATCTCTTGAATATGCTGATGCACCTGCTATGATTAATTTTGGTTGCTCTTTGGTAGCAATTTCTTGTACTTTATCATAGTTTAAAACACCTGTCNNAGTTAACTGGAGAACCATGTGTTAAATGTCCACCATGTGATAAATCAAATCCTAAAATTTTATCACCAGGCGTTAAACAAGCATGATACACAGCTGTATTTGCCTGACTTCCAGAATGGGGTTGTACGTTTACATATTCTGCATTAAACAAAGCTTTAGCTCTATCAATGGCAATTTGCTCTACTTCATCAACCACTTCACAACCACCATAATAACGCTTTCCAGGATAGCCTTCTGCATATTTATTTGTTAAAACAGAACCAGCAGCTTCCATAACCTGATTGCTTACAAAATTCTCTGAAGCAATTAATTCAATACCATGTAATTGTCTTTCTTTTTCAGCTTGTATTAATTCAAAAATTTGTTCGTCGCGTTGCATAAATTTAAGTTGTAGTTAAATATTGCGGCAAAAATATGAAATAGATTAGTTAAATTCTTCAAAAAACATATATTTACTTATAAGTTTTTAACCATTTTATCAACGATTAAAATAAACCTAAATTTTAAGCCTTTTATTCCATTAAAATGAAAAAAATGTGTAGGTTTGAATAGAATTTAATAATATAAATCATAATACGTCATGCCAATATCAGCTAATAATCCAGATAGAAAATCGTGGTTACACGTCGATAAAAACTCTGATTTTCCTATACAAAATATCCCTTTTGGGGTTTTTCTGACTCGTGATGATATCATTACCATTGGAAGTCGTATCGGTGATACCGCCATAGATCTTGGTGCTTTGCATCAACTAGGTTATTTTGATGGTATTCCTTTAACAGATGACATTTTTCTTCAAGATACTTTAAATGATTTTATTGCTGATGGAAGAAAAACCTGGAGAGCTGTTAGAGACAGAATAGCAGATATTTTTGATTCGGAAAACCCAGCTCTTAAAAACAATAAGCAGCATAAAGAAATTGTCTTATTCAGATTGGACGAAATTGAAATGCAATTACCTGTTCAAATTGGAGATTACACTGACTTTTACTCAAGTATTGAGCATGCCACCAATGTAGGAAGCATGTTTAGAGACCCAAATAATGCCTTGCTACCTAACTGGCTTCATATTCCAGTAGGTTATCATGGAAGAAGTTCATCTATAATCCCTTCAGGAATACCAATTCACAGACCTCAAGGACAAACCTTTTCTGAAGGTGCTAATGAACCTACTTTCGGCCCCTCAAAATTAGTTGATTTTGAACTGGAAATGGCATTTATTACAACAGATGCTAATGATTTAGGAGAACCAATTCCTGTTAATGAAGCTGAAGAATATATTTTTGGATTGGTATTATTTAACGATTGGAGTGCCAGAGATATACAGAAATGGGAATACGTGCCTCTAGGACCATTTTTATCTAAAAACTTTGCCTCGTCTATTTCACCTTGGATTGTAACTTTAGATGCTTTAGAACCATTTAGAGTTGAAGGACCTAAACCTATAAAACCTCAATTACCTTATTTACAATATAAAGGCAAAAAAAGTTTTGACATTAGTTTAGAAGTAGCTATTCAACCCAAAGGAGCTAAAGAAACCATTGTTTCAAAAACCAATTTTAAATATATGTATTGGAACATGTCTCAGCAATTGGCACATCATACCGTTAATGGTTGTCCTGTAAATTCTGGCGACATGATGGGAAGTGGTACTATTTCTGGACCAACACCAGATTCGTACGGATCCATGCTTGAATTAACATGGCGCGGTGAAAAGCCTATCAAAATGAAAGATGGAACAGAACGAAAGTTTATCAACGATAATGATACGGTCATAATGCGTGGGCATTGTGAAAAAGATGGAACAAGAATAGGTTTTGGTGAAGTTTCTACCAAATTATTACCTGTTTATAAAAAGAAATAATTTAATTTTGTATTTAAATAAAAAACCCTCAAATGAATAATTTGGGGGTTCTTTTTTATTTTTTGGCATTAAAATTGAATTTTAGAAATAAAACTCTAAATATAAACATATGAAAAAACTACTACTTATCGCAACTATTTTTACAGCATTATTAGCCTGCAATACTAGAAAGCAAGTCGAAAAATCAATAAATTCTGGTAATTATGATAAAGCCATTTCTGATGCTTTAGATAAACTTGAAACCAATAAAAGCAAAAAGAGTAAAGAAGACTATATTTTAATGCTTCATGATGCCTATTATAAAGCAGTTGACAGAGATTTAAACAATATTAAATTTTTGAAAAAAGATAATAACCCTGAATATTATCAAAAAATTTATGAGACTTATATAAGTTTAAATTCAAGGCAGGAAGCCATTAAACCATTTATGCCATTACAGATAAATGGTAAAACTATTAACTTCAAATTCAATGATTATAGTGATGATATTTTAGATGCCAGAAATAAAACCTCAGATTATTTATATGAGAAAGGTATTGCTTTAATAGATTCAGATTCCAAATCAATGATTAGAGAAGCTTACAACACATTTAGTTATGTAGAATCAATTAATCCAAATTATGAAAAAACCAGAGAATTCATTGAAGAAGCTCATTTTAGAGGTACAAATTATGTAATTGTTAATATAGAAAATCAAACAAATCAAATTATTCCAAGTAGGTTAGAAGATGATTTGTTGGATTTTAACACCTATGGATTAAACCAATTCTGGACAGTTTATCACGCTTCCCAAGATGCAAATTTAGAGTATGATTATGCTATGACCTTACAATTAAAACGTATTAATATTTCTCCAGAACAAATTAAAGAAAGAGAAATATTAAGAGAGCGAGATATTATTGATGGTTGGAAATATAAGCTAGATGGCAAAGGTAATGTTATGAAAGACAGCTTAGGTAATGATATCAAAATAGATAAAATTATAAGGGTAAAAGCCAGATTTTCAGAATTTACACAATTAAAATCAACACAAGTTATTGGTAATGTTGTTTATGTTAATTTAAAATCAAATCAATTGGTTGACACGTTTTCAATTGATAGTGAATTTGTTTTCAACAATATTTATGCTGCTTTTAGAGGAGACAAAAGAGCCCTTACAAAAGAAGATTTAAATTTATTGAACAATAGAAGAATTCCATTTCCATCCAACGAACAAATGGTTTATGATACTGGTGAAGATCTAAAAATAAAACTTAAAAAGATTATAAACTCATACAGACCCAGAAATTAAAAGACTCACTAGATACTATAAGCACTTTCATTCTTATAAATAGTCTTTAAACTTAATATTTTTCGGGCACAAAAGTTTGGTAATTCAATGGAGGACGCACATAGGCTTTGTAGTCTGGTAAATCTGGTAATCTAATAGGATTCAAATCCATTCTTTCATAAGGTATCTGGCTCAAAACATGGCTAATGCAGTTTAAGCGTGCCTTTTTCTTATTATCGGCATTTACAACAAACCAAGGAACTTGTTTAGTATCGGTATGTGCAAACATATTGTCTTTCGCTTTTGAGTATTCTAACCATCTGGAACGTGATTCTAAATCCATTGGACTAAACTTCCATCGCTTTAAAGGGTTACTAATCCTGTTTTTAAAACGTTTTTCCTGTTCTTCATCGCTTACAGAAAACCAGTATTTTAAAACAATAGTTCCAGACCTTACCAACATACGTTCAAATTCTGGACATGACCTCAAAAATTCATGATACTCATCTTCGGTACAGAAACCCATTACCTTTTCTACTCCTGCCCTGTTGTACCAACTTCTATCAAAAAGCACTATCTCTCCTGCAGCAGGCAAATAAGGAACATATCGTTGAAAATACCATTGTGTTTTTTCCCTTTCAGTAGGCATACCTAACGCTACAACTTTACAAACTCTAGGATTTAAAGGTTCAGTAAAACGTTTAATGGTACCACCTTTACCAGAAGCATCTCTGCCTTCAAAAATAATGACCACTTTTAAACCTTGCTTTTTAACCCACTCCTGTAAATGAACCAGTTCTTCATGCAATTTGATTAGTTCTTTTTCATAATCAAATGGATCGTTTTTTAAGGAGTCTTTACTTGGTGTTTTCATTCACACAAGTTAATAAAAAACCTTAAAAAAAGTAACAATTAAATATCTTCCTTATTTAAGTAATCTCCTGAAACAATTCTTTTTAAATGGCTAGTAGGCAAATTATAAGTGTAAACCCAAGTTTTTATGATTTCTCCAGAATTTAGGTACGCATCTATTAGTTCTCTTTTATACTCATTGGGATATTCTGAATTGTCTCCAATTCCCTCATAATTATCTAATATTTTGAATGTTTTTTCGTTTTCACGAATTTTAAAAACATGTCCATAAACTTTATCTACTGAATCAGAACATAAAATTGCAGCCGGATACCAAGCTACTTCATATAATTTACCATTAAAATAACCTGCTTCAATGAAATCAGAATTTTTATCTAAAAACTTTGACATATAACTATCAAAATCTTTTAACAAAGTTCCATAAACAAATAAATAGTCTGATTTCATTTGAAAAAACCAGTTAAATATATTTTTTCAAATCTATATCATTTATGGCTCCATGGCTTTTATTAGCAACAGCAATACCATTTTTTATTACCAATAACTGAGGAGATTCATGATAAACTTGAAATAATTGAGCAATTTCATTTGAAATATCTCTGTAGTTTAATAAATCTAAATAATACAAATCAAAATCTTGTTCAGTAAAATCATAGTCTTTCAAAAATTGATTCTTCACCATTCTGCTAATACCACAACGCGTAGAATGCTTAAATATTAACTGCGTTTTTGTTATTGATTTTTCTTTAATTTCATCTAATTGATTTAACGATGTTAATGTGTTCCAAGGTAATTCCTTTTCATCTTTATTTTCAGATGAACTGTTAAATAGCTTGCTAAGTAATCCCATATTTTGTAATTTAATGTGATTTAAGTCGTATTAATTTTTAAATCTTACATCTGACTAAAAGTCTTATTTTCAGTAACTTCATCTGACTTTTTGTCTTTAAATTTCCGTTGGTAAGGTTATTGAGAATTTAATTGTAAAGAAAAAAATAAAATAGATATGAACCTTAATAATTTTACAATAAAATCGCAAGAAGCTATTCAGCAAGCTCAACAACTTGCTCAAAGCTTTGGTCATCAACAAATAGAAAATGAGCATATTTTTAAGGCTATTTTTGAAGTTGATGAAAATGTACTACCATTCATTTTGAAAAAATTGAATGTCAATATTAATATTTTAGAGCAAGCTCTTGACAAACAACTAGAAAGCTTCTCAAAAGTTTCTGGTGGTGATATTATGTTTTCAAGAGAATCTGGCAAAACTTTAAATGAAGCCTCCATCATTGCTAAAAAAATGAAAGATGACTTTGTTTCAGTTGAGCATTTAATTTTGGCTGTTTTTAAATCCAATAGTAAAATAGCTCAAATGTTAAAAGACCAAGGTGTTACCGAAAAAACCTTACAAGCCGCTATTGAAGAGATTCGTAAAGGCGAAAATGTAACATCTCAAAGTCAAGAGGAAACCTATAATGCACTTAATAAATATGCTAAAAATTTAAACCAGCTTGCAAAAGAAGGAAAACTAGATCCTGTTATTGGACGTGACGAAGAAATAAGACGTATACTACAAATCTTATCACGCAGAACCAAAAATAATCCTATTCTAGTTGGTGAACCTGGTACTGGTAAAACCGCTATTGCCGAAGGTTTAGCTCATAGAATTGTTGACGGAGATATTCCAGAAAACTTAAAAGACAAGCAAATTTTTGCACTTGACATGGGAGCATTAATTGCTGGCGCTAAATATAAAGGTGAATTTGAAGAACGTTTAAAAGCAGTCATCAAAGAAGTAACCAACAGCGAAGGAGACATTGTATTATTCATTGATGAAATACACACACTTGTTGGTGCTGGTGGCGGCCAAGGTGCTATGGATGCTGCAAATATTTTAAAACCAGCTTTAGCAAGAGGTGAATTACGTGCTATAGGTGCAACTACTTTAGATGAATATCAAAAATATTTTGAAAAAGATAAAGCTTTAGAGCGTCGTTTTCAAAAAGTCATGGTTTATGAACCGGATACAGAAAGTGCTATTTCAATTTTACGTGGTATCAAAGAAAAATATGAAACCCATCACAAAGTTAGAATTAAAGACGAAGCTATCATTGGAGCTGTTGAGCTATCACAACGCTACATAACAAACCGTTTTCTTCCAGATAAAGCTATTGACTTAATGGACGAAGCCGCTTCAAAATTACGTATGGAAATCAATTCAAAACCTGAAGAGCTGGATGTTTTGGATAGAAAAATCATGCAATTAGAAATTGAAATTGAAGCTATTAAGCGAGAAAAAGATGAAGCAAAACTAAGAGCATTAAGTTCAGATTTAGCAAATATTAAAGAAGAGCGTAATGAAATATACGCCAAATGGAAAAGCGAAAAAGAAGTTGTTGACAATATTCAGGCTATTAAGCTCGAAATTGAAAACTATAAACTTGAAGCAGAACGTGCAGAACGTGATGGCGATTATGGTAAAGTGGCAGAATTACGCTATGGAAAAATAAAAGAAGCTCAGGAAAAACTAGATGAACTTCAAAAAGAATTGCAAAAAAATCAATCAGGTAATTCACTTATTAAAGAAGAAGTTACCTATGATGACATTGCTGAAGTAGTTGCTAAATGGACT
Source organism: Flavobacteriaceae bacterium UBA6231 (assembly GCA_002441545.1). GTDB lineage: Bacteria > Bacteroidota > Bacteroidia > Flavobacteriales > Flavobacteriaceae > Yeosuana. The sequence goes on from DJWL01000163.1 coordinate 9,341, forward strand.
GGAATTCCAGTAGTTAAAATGCTACAAAGTGAACGTGAAAAGCTATTGAAACTTGAAGACGAGCTACATAAACGTGTTATTGGACAAGAAGAAGCCATTATAGCAGTTAGTGATGCCGTAAGACGAAGTCGTGCTGGCTTACAAAATCCTCAAAAACCAATTGGTACATTCCTGTTTTTAGGAACTACTGGTGTTGGAAAAACTGAGCTAGCAAAAGCATTAGCCGATTATCTTTTTGATGATGAAAATGCGATGACCAGAATTGATATGAGCGAATATCAAGAGCGTCATGCAGTAAGCAGATTGGTAGGAGCTCCTCCAGGATATATAGGTTACGATGAAGGCGGACAATTAACCGAAGCTGTAAGAAGAAAACCTTATTCTGTGATTCTTTTAGACGAAATAGAAAAAGCACATCCAGACACTTTTAATATTTTGTTACAAGTATTAGATGAAGGTAGATTGACAGATAACAAAGGTCGTTTAGCAGATTTTAAAAATTCAATTGTAATCATGACATCAAACTTAGGAAGTCATTTAATTCATGAACGATTTGAATCTACAAAAGATATAGATTCTGCCATTGAAGCTGCAAAAGTGGATGTTTTAGGTTTATTAAAACAAACTGTCAGACCCGAGTTTTTAAATAGAATTGACGACACTATAATGTTTACTCCTTTATCAAAAGAAAACATCATAGATATTGTTGAATTGCAAATAAAAAGCATAACAAAAATGATTGCAAAACAAGGAATTACTTTTGACGCAACAAAACATGCAATAAACTATTTAGCAACAAAAGGATATAATCCAGAATATGGTGCCAGACCTGTTAAAAGAGTTATTCAAAAAGAAGTTTTGAATGAATTAAGCAAAGAAATTTTAGCTGGAAAAGTAACTACTGATAGTGTTATTCTTTTAGATGCCTTTGATGATAAATTGGTCTTTAGAAATCAAGCAAATTTAATAACAAATGAAATATAAAAGACTTTCATAATAACTGTAACAATTAATATATAAAACAGTCTTATTATTGGTTGGTTAGTTAAAAAGCAATGTGAATCAAATCTTTAGCAGTTAAAGACGATGAGCATTGCTTTTTTTGTTAAAATTTATGTTAAATACAATCATTGAAACAATAAAAAAAAGCTTTTTACATTATCTATATAAATAAAATTGCTAACTTTGTTTGTCGATTAAATTAAACCTTTTATCGAGGAATCAAAGTTGGCATTTCCCTCTCCAAATTTATTGTTTAAAACAAATTAACTAAAAAAACCTACTTGTAATATGGATATCAATGCATTCCTAGATTTTACACTTCTTAATTCTACAACTACAGAGCGCGATATTGTTAACCTATGTAATGATGCTCTTAACTACAATTACTATTCCGTTTGTGTTAACAGCTGTTATGTCTCCTTAGCAAAACAATTATTAGACAAAACACCAGTCAAAATTTGCACTGTTGTTGGGTTTCCTTTAGGTGCCATGTCAACTCAATCAAAAGCTTTTGAGGCAAAAAAAGCGGTCGAAAATGGTGCCGATGAAATAGAAATGGTTATCAATATTGGCTTACTAAAAAGCAAAAATTATTTAGCACTTTTAAAAGACATTATAGATGTAAGATTAGCTATTGATAATAAGCCATTAAAAGTTATTATTGAGATAAGTGAACTGTCAAAAAATGAAATTATAAAAGCTTGTGAAATCTCAATGGATGCAAAGGCAGATTATATAAAAACTTCAACCGGCTTTTCAAATAGTGGTGCTACATTTACTGCTGTGAAGATTATTAAGAAAACTGTAAAAGAAAACCTTAAAATTGTAGCTTCAGGCGGAATTAACAATTTTGAAACTGCCCTAAAATATATCAATTTAGGTGTAGAAAGAATTGCAGCTACTTCTGAAATAAAAATCACAAAAACACAATTAGCTACTGAGATATTCTAAATAATCATATCATTTTAAAAATATGAAAAGAGGCTATATTTTAAATATAACCTCTTTTTTTGTTTACTTGTCACATGAAATTTAAGGTAAATGCCTATAAATTTTATATATGATAAATTACATATTAAAACAGTTTTCATTCAAATAAAATAACCTTAACTTTAACATATTAAAACATTAAAATGAAATCTTTAAATAACTATATAGACCACACGCTATTAAAACCTACTGCTACTAAAAAAGATATTATAAAACTTTGCGAAGAAGCTAAAACCTATCAGTTTTTCTCTGTTTGTGTTAACAGTTGTTATGCATCTTTAGCAAAAGACCAGTTAAAAAACTCCAATGTAAAAGTATGTTGTGTTATAGGGTTTCCTTTGGGAGCTATGTCAACAAAAGCTAAAGCTTATGAGGCTAAAACTGCATTAAATGATGGAGCTGATGAAATTGACATGGTAATGAATATTGGCTATTTAAAAAATAAGGATTTTGAAAGCGTATGGAAAGATGTTGAAGCTGTTAAAAACGTTATGCCTAACAACACTTTGAAAGTTATTTTAGAAACCTGTTATCTTGATGAAAGTGAAATTATAAACGCAAGTGAACTTGCCATACAAGGTGGTGCCGACTTTATAAAAACCTCAACTGGTTTTGGTACAAGAGGCGCTTCTTTTGAAGACATCAAACTTATGAAAAGTGTCGCTAAAAATACATCTAAAATAAAGGCATCAGGTGGTATTAAAGATTCAAAAACAGCCTTAGACTATATAAATTTAGGAGCAGAAAGGCTGGGAACATCTTCAGGAATAGCAATCATAAAGGGAGAAACTTCCAATTCAAATTACTAATAAATTTTCCACTTAATTTAACAAACCATGAGCGTACATATAGAAGCCAAAAAAGGAGATATTGCAGAAACTATTTTATTACCAGGAGATCCTTTAAGAGCTAAATGGATAGCAGAGACTTTTTTTGAAAACCCAGTTTGTTTCAACAAAGTAAGAGGCATGTTAGGGTTTACAGGTACATATAAAGGAAAACCTATTTCTGTAATGGGTACTGGTATGGGAGTACCAAGTATTTCTATTTATGCGCATGAACTTATTACAGAATATGGTGTTAAAAACTTAATCCGTGTTGGTAGCGCAGGTTCTTATCAAGCACATATTAAAATTAGAGATATCGTTTTGGCAATGGCTGCTTCTTCAAATTCGGGTATTAATGAGTTGCGTTTTGGTGGTGCCGACTTTGCTCCTACTGCAAGTTTTGAATTATTTCAAAAAGCTGTAGAAGCCGCAAAATCTAAAGACATTAAAATAAAAGCAGGAAACATATTTACTTCTGATGAGTTTTACGCAGACGATTTTGAATCTTATAAAAAGTGGTCAAAATTTGGTGTTCTATGTGTTGAAATGGAAAGTGCTGGTCTTTATACCATTGCAGCAAAACACAATGTAAATGCTTTAAGTATTTTAACTATTTCAGATTCTTTGGTTACAGGAGAAAGAACTACAACTTTAGAAAGAGAAACTACTTTTAAAGGCATGATTGAGATTGCTTTAGAACTCGCTTAATTTTTAATGACTCAAATTTCAGATAATATACAACTTATTAAGGTTACCATTAAAGATCAAAAAAAATTAATGGATTTGGCTTGGAAAATATATCCAACTGAATATAAATATCTTTGGAAAAATGACGATTGCAACTGGTATTTAAACCGTTGCTATGGTTTAAAAAATTTCACTGATGAGCTAGCTGAAAATCTAGCTCATTATTATTTTGTTATTTATAAAACCCAAATTGAAGGATTTATACGTTTTGTTTTTAATAAATCATTAGAGCTATTTCCAGATAAATCAGCGACCTATTTACACAGAATTTATTTAAGTCAAGAGTCTCAAGGAACTGGAATTTCTCAAAAATTAATGAATTGGATTGAACAAAAATCTAAAGAAAAAGGAATGGACTATATATGGCTTGAAGCCATGTCATCTAAGGATAGAGCTCTTCAGTTTTACAAAAAAAATAGCTTCGAAATTTTAAATAAACGGCAATTATATTTTGAATTATTGCAAGATAATTACAGAGGAATTTATATTATGTATAAGCCTATTAAATAAAAAATAAATTTTGAAATAAATATTAAAACACCATCATGAAGAACTTTAAAATAGTCGTTTTAGTGTTTGTTTTTGCTTTGGCATCATGTATAAGTCAAGAAAAATCTTCTGAATCAAATACCAAAATAGTGTCAACCTATTATTTTATTAGACATGCAGAAAAAGACAGAAGTGATGCTTCAAATAAAAATCCTCATCTTCTAGAAATAGGAAAACTAAGAGCTGAACACTGGAACGAAGTCTTAAAAAATGTAAAATTTGATGCTGTTTACTCTACAGATTTCAATAGAACAATTGAGACCGCACAACCTACAGCCAAAAAAAACAACTTGAAACTTACTTTTTATGATTTTAAAAAAATAGATATTTCAAATTTTTTAAAAACTACTCATGGAAAGAATGTTCTGGTTGTAGGGCATAGTAATACTACACCAAATTTTGTAAATTCTGTTTTAGGATACAAAAAGTACGAGGAAATTGAAGACAACAATAATTCAAATTTATATATTGTAACTATTTCTAGTGATAGCATTTCAGATGTACTTTTATACATCAATCAATAATTTTCAACTTATCAATTGAAATTGAATAGAGTGTCCTGTATATTTCTGAGCTATAATATCTAAAGATTTTTCTTCTAATTGAAATATTCTGGGATAACCTCCAGTTGTTTGACAATCTCTCATCAAAATAATAAGTTTCCCCGATGGCGTTAATTGAACGGTTCCTGGAAGCACTAGCGAAGTTATTATTGGCTCTAAATCATTCGAAAAGGTTTCTTCAAGCTGATATGCCATCCTGTTATTGTTTTTTGAAATTGTAAATTCTTGAGAAAACAATTGTTTTTGATGAATTTCAGAGAGTTGATCAAACTCTGGCCCTTTAAAAACACTTACAACTTTAGTATCAAAATAAGAGTCTTTAAGCTTAATTGATGCATGTTTTTTATTAAAAAATGCAGCATTATCAGAAATTGATAACAACTCATTTTTCAATATTTTAAAGTGCTTGCTAATACCATAATACATGCTCATGCTATCAAATATTTTTTCAGTATGAAAGCCTCCAAAAACTGCTAAATAACTTCTAAAACCATGACTAAGTTTTCCAAAAGACAAAACATCATCTTTCTTAATCTGGATGACACTATTATTTTCGATAACAGATTCATTTAGCTTTGGTGACATGTTAGCGCCAGAAATACATATAATTGTATTGCAATGAAACTTAAGTGTTGGTCCTGTCATAGTAATTTCCATTACAGCTGCATTAACATCATTACCTAATAGACTATTTGCAAGTAACGCTGCATAACAATCCATAACTCCCGAATATGGTACACCGTATTGTTGATAGCCAACACGACCCAAATCTTGAATAGAATCATAAAACCCAACTTTTAAAACCTCAACCATCAATTACCTCGCTTTCTATTTGATAAACTCCTGCATCAACCAAAAGTTTAATGTCATTATGTTCTTTTTGAGTAATTGATTGAAAAGTAATTTTGTCTCCTGGTTTAGCAAAACAAGGAACTTTTTTAGTGACATCAAAAAAAGAAATTGGTGAATTTCCAATAATGTTCCATCCGCCTGGACTTTCACTAGGGTATATACCTGTTTGATTGCCTCCAATACCAACTGAACCTTTTTCAATCTTTAATCTTGGTGTTGCTTTTCTAGGAACTTTTAAACAGTCATCTAAACCTCCTAAATATAAAAACCCTGGTAAAAAACCGATAAAATAAACCGTATAAATAGCATCATAATGAAGTCTAATAATTTCATTTTTTGATAAGCTAGTTAAGTCAGATATGTGTTGTAAATCAATACCAAAAAAAGCGTCATAACATATTGGGATTTTCCACAAAACTGACATCATGTCATTATTAAGTTTTGATGAAAAGTATATGTTTTTTAACATATCAACCTCATTTTCAAAATTCCTACAAATTGAATTATAACTAATTAATAACGAGTTATATGATGATTTTAATTCAACAATAGATTTAATGTTTTTTTCTTCAATAGCAGTTTTAAACCTAATAATGTCTTCTAAAATTTGTTCACTAATTACGGAAGGCCATTCAATTAAAACAGATCGTTCTCCATAAGGTTTGAATGTTAGATTAAAACTCATATTCTAACGCAATTGAATGCTGTTTTCAGCGAGTTGAATTTTTAAATTTTTTATTAAAGCAACAGCATTTGGATGATCACCATGAATACAAAAAGTATCAGCCAGAATATGAATTTCTGAATCTGTTATTGTTTTAACTTTTTTAAATTTAATCATCCTAAATACATGCTCAAACATTTGAATAGAATTATCAATAAGCGCATTCTTTTCATCTCTAGAAACTAAATTACCATCAGCATTATAATTTCTATCAGCAAATGCTTCATACATAATTGGAATATTATTTTCAATTGCCAATTTTTCAATTACAGAATTATATGGTACATACAATTTAATTGGCAATAAAAAACTTTTCATTACTTCTATAATAACAGTAGCAATTTTAGAGTCTATAGCTGCAAGATTATATAAAGCTCCATGTGGTTTTATATGATGTAACCTGACTTGTTCTTCTTTTAAAACAACAATCAAATTATCTATTTGATCTTTTATTGAAGTAAATAAAGCCGCACATGAAATATTCATAGCTTTTCTTCCAAAATTCTGCTTATCAGGAAACGAAGGGTGCGCCCCTATTTTAACACCATGTTTTTTTGCTAATCTTACAACATGTCTCATAGTTTTTAAATCACCTGCATGACCTCCACAAGCAATATTACACGATGAGATAAAAGGCATTATTTGGAATTCATTATTAATACCTTCACCAACATCTACGTTAATATCTATAAACTCAGTATTCATTATAGCAGTTAAATAGTTAAAACCATTCTTAAAATACAAAGAAACAACAGAAAAGCATCAGTAACTTTATAAAATAAATCTTAAACTAAGTAGTTTTTACAGTGTTTAATCAATTATTTGCAGAACTTAAAGCATAAATAGCAAAGCTACCTAACCAATGTCCTCCTTCATAACTATCGCCTACAATACTTGGCAACGAATAATTAATATGCATGTTTGCAATATTCTTTAAATGACTATACTCTGGAAGTCCTTCAGATATTTTATTTAAACTCCATGCTCTTGAAAAATTAACACCATCTAAATGCACCAATTGACCATCTGTTCTATCTGAAACTAAGCCAACCTCCAAAGTGTAATTAGGATGCTTTAATTGAGGTAAAAAAGAGTCAAGCCATGTTTTAAATTCTTCTTTTGGCAGCAAGCGTTTCATTAATACAGCTTCTTCCAAACATGGTGATAAAAAATCACTTCCGCTAGGTTCCCAAGACATAGGACAATCTTTATCTTCTAAATAAAAATATTTAGCACGATTTATAATAGCTGTTTTTAAAGGCTCATTGTTTACCGTTTGAGCATAATCAAAAGCAAACGATAAGCCAAAGGCAGTATTAGGATGTGTTCCAACACGCAAGGGATAGTTTAATTTTGGCATAAATTCAATATATTTTTCAATGATTAAATCGGTTAACGGCTGTAGATTACTCTCTAATTCTCTTGCAATTGGTTCATCCCAAGTATGCAATTCTTCGGCTAATTTTAATAACCAAGCCCAACCGTAAGTGCGTTCAAAGGATTTGTTGTTCTCATCATCAAAAAATTTCACTTCTGTTAAAATATTTTCTTTTGAAATACTTTTAAGAAGTTTTTCTTTAACAGACTCTGCGCTTTCCAATTCTGGAAAGGTTTTTAACAAACGAACCAAACTCCAATGCCCATGTACTGATGAATGCCAGTCAAAACAACCATAAAACGCTGGATGCAAAGTTTTTGGAGACTTTAAATCCGCATCACTTCCTAAAGTTTGTCCTAACCTGTTTGGATATTCAGTGTCCATACAGTGCAAAGGTAATTGTGCTAATTTGTTGGCTTGTTCTAAATTTAACACAGGTTTTTCCACAATTTCTAGTTTTGGTGTTTTCACAATGTCTTTCTTTTCTTCTTTGGAATTGTTGCAACTAGCAACTAAAACAAATAAAAATATTACATAATATTTCATAAAAAATAATTTTACTTAACTACCAAGAATTTTTTTTACTCCTTCTATTAAAAGAAAACCGATACCTGCATCCACTCCAACCTTTGTGATTCTATTAATTGAATCAATTCCTAAATACATAATTTTAGCAAAAAACCAACTTAAACTAGTTTTAATCTGTTTTTGTGTTAATTGTGATATACTAGAATTTAAATATCTTATTTCACTAATAATATTTTCATTTTGCTCCTCATTATTTTCTAGTTCCTTAATTACTAAATTTAAGAATTTAGTAATTTCAACTTGTTGTTTATGATTTAGAGGTTCATCGGAATTATCGTCATCCAAAAATTTAAAAGATTCAAAAAATTTATTTTGATAAAATTGTAGAACTTTATCATGAGGATGTATATTAATGTTTTTATAGCTAGAAATTAAGTTTAACCAGTTCTTAAAATTATCGACTATTTTTGGATAACCATCTAATACAATATGATGCTCTGCCAATACTAAACTGTTTTTTGGAGAATAAGAAATTTCATAAAAGACTTTATTGTCTTTTAATTCAGGATTTTTAATAGTGTACTTAAATTTAGATTTAAAATCTAAATCCTCCATAACTAAACAAAAATCATCATCAAAAGTAATTCTTACTTTATCATTATTCAATTCAACTTGTTTTCGAATACTTTCAAAAGTTGATTGAATATTAGTCAAAAAACCAATTGGATAATCTTTAAAATTAATTTCTTTCATATTGATTCTTTTATCAGCATAAATACATTTAAATTGAATACAACTACCCCAACCAACCTTCCCTATCTAAACTTCTATATTGAATGGCTTCACTAATGTGGGAACCATTAACGGTTTCTTCACCTTCTAAATCTGCGATGGTTCTGGCAACTTTTAAAATTCTATCATAAGCTCTTGCAGATAGATTTAAACGTTCCATAGCGGTCTTTAATAATTGTTTTGAAGCGTCGTCCAACACACAATATTTACGAATTTGTTTCGTATTCATTTGGGCATTATAATGAACAGTATCTGATTCCTCAAAACGTTTGGTTTGAATGTCTCTAGCTGCCGTGACACGTTTTCTTATTTCAACCGATGTTTCACTTTTTCTGTCTTCAGATAGTTTCTCAAAAGGTACAGGAGTCACTTCAATATGAATATCAATTCTATCTAACAACGGACCGGAAATTTTACTTAAATAACGCTGCATTTCAGCAGGACTTGATGTTACCGGTGCGTCTGGGTCGTTAAAATAACCACCTGGACTTGGGTTCATACTGGCCACCAACATAAAACTACTTGGATAGGTTACTGTAAACTTTGCACGAGAAATAGTCACCTCTCTATCTTCTAGAGGTTGTCTTAACACTTCTAAAACACCTCTTTTAAACTCTGGCAACTCATCTAAAAACAACACACCATTATGAGACAACGAAATTTCACCTGGTTGTGGAAATGCTCCACCTCCAACTAAAGCTACATCGCTAATGGTGTGGTGAGGACTTCTAAAAGGGCGTTGTGCCATAAGTCCTGTATCTTTAACCCGACCTACTACCGAATGAATCTTTGTGGTTTCTAACGCTTCATGCAAAGTCATTGGTGGTAAAATACTGGGCAACCTCTTAGCCAACATAGTTTTACCAGCACCAGGTGGTCCAATTAAAATAATGTTGTGCCCTCCGGCGGCGGCAATTTCCATACATCGCTTAATGCCTTCCTGTCCCTTTACATCGCTAAAATCAAACTCTGGGAATTCTAAATTTTTATAAAATTCTTCTCTAGTATTGATAATGGTTTGCTCTAATGGTTCTCCTTTATCAAAATAATCAATAACCTGTTTAATATTATCAATACCATAAACCTCTAAATTATCAACAATGGCAGCCTCCTTAGCATTCTGACTAGGTAAAATAAATCCTTTAAAACCTTCTTGTCTTGCTTTAACTGCTATTGGCAATGCTCCTTTTATGGGTTGCAGACTACCATCTAATGATAATTCGCCCATTATAATATATTGCTCTAAATTTTCAGCTTGAATTTGTTTTGATGCTGCTAAAATTCCAATAGCTAAAGTTAAATCATATGCCGAACCTTCTTTACGTAAATCTGCAGGTGCCATATTAATAGTAATCTTTTTTCCAGGTATTTTATAGCCATTATTTTGAAGTGCTGCTGCAATACGGTAATTACTTTCTTTAATGGCATTATCAGGAAGCCCCACAAGGTGGTAGCCAATTCCGGAGTCGACATTGACTTCTACGGTAATGGTTGTGGCTTCAACTCCAAAAACGGCACTTCCAAATACTTTCTTTAACATAAAAATAGTTTACTGTTTAAATGTAAGAAATGTATTTTAGATTTTTCAAAAAGAATTTATTCCCAAATCACATTATCTGTCTTCTATGTGATGTTTTTTATATAAAATCTTATAATCTTCCATTGTATCAATATCAACAATAACATCCTTTCCATCTACAAATTTTAAGTCTTTAGAATATTTTTTCAAGACTTCTTTTGCTCCTTTATCTTGATTTAATTGTAACAATTTATCAAAATATGCTTTATTAAAAATAGCAGGAACACCCAGTTTTCCGTCTTTATACAAAGTGCAGGTAATCTCTTGTTTACTTTCGGTATGTGCATTAATGAGTGTATTGAAATAATGAGCATTTATTAAAGGTTGATCGGCCAACACGATAAGAACTTGATTGGTTTTAGGTTGAAATTTTGTAATATGATGCACACCAAATACTATGGAATTACCTAAACCCTTTTGCCAAGTATCGTTTTTTAAAACGTGAATGTTACGATTATCAATTTCAGATATTATTTTTTCATAGTTAGCCCCTAATACAAGATAAACACCATCGTTTTCAATTTGTTTTACTGAATTTATGACATGTTGCAACAAATTTGTGTCTTTCCATTTAAGTAGTTGTTTTGGAAACCCCATTCGGGATGCATTCCCAGCAGCTAGAATCAATATGGCTAACTTTGACAATAAAAATATTTTAAATATGAATACTTCCTACTTTCTGCTTTAAAGATTTTGGTTCTTGTTCTCTCACGACTGATAAGATTTCTGACACAATAGAAATAGCGATTTCCTGTGGTGTTTCAGCTCCTAAATTTAATCCGGCTGGTGCATGGATATTTTCTATAAAACCTTCGTCTACATCGGGGCAATATTCTAAAAACTGTGATAACAGTTTTTCACGTCGTTTTGATGGTCCGAGAATCCCTAAATACACTAGTTCAGAATCTTTTAATTCTAATAAATATTTTAAATCATTTGAAAAATTATGCGTCATTAACACGACAAATGTTTGATTATCGATTGAGTTCAACTCTAAAGCATCGGGCGATGCCGAAAAAAAAGCTGTGGCACCAGGAAAGTCTGCTATAGTTTTTGACTCTAACGGTCCTGAAATTACGGTGACATCCCAACCTGTATAATGCGCCAGTTTACATAACTGAACCGCATCGTGTTCTGCCCCAAAAATCATTAATTTAAAACAAGGTTTTAAAGTTTCTTCAAATACTAAAGCATCTTCATTAAATTTCAAAAATTTTGAAATAGAATACGACTTACTCGAAAAAGATACAACAGAACCAATAGCATCATGTTCACCAACACCTTTTGAATAATGCGATTTAACCCTAAACGACTGTCTGTTTTTTAAACACGATTCAAAGGCATTAAAAAACTCGCTTTCAGGGTTAAATGGCTCGATTAAAATATAAAGCACGCCTTCACAACCCAAGCGGTATCTGCCATCGTAGGTCATCATTTTAGGTTTTCCTGTTTTAAAAACCGTTTCGGACTGACGAAGAATATCCTTTTCAACACAACCACCACTAACAGCACCTATCATTTTACCAGTTTCAAGAATCAGCATTCTAACACCAGGTTTTCTGTAAGACGAGCCTTCTAAATCAACAACAGTTGCTAAAACGGCTTTTAATCCTTGCTCTTTTGCAATCAGATAACTTTCAACAATCGTTTTGAATTCGTGCGTCATAAACCAATCTGAAATTTATTTTTTTAACCAAGTATCTTTTGAGCTTTAATGTGGTTTGCAAAAGGTTGTTTTGTTAAACGTTGACCTGTTGCTTGGTATAGGGCATTTGCTAATGCTCCAACAGCTGGCGGAAGTCCTGGCTCTCCCAATCCCGTTGGTGCAATCTCATTTTCCACAAAGAAAACTTCAATAGATTCTGGTGCCTGAGAATGACGCATTAATTGGTATCTGTCAAAATTCATTTCATTAACAGCACCATTATTAAAGGTTAATTCACTATACATGGCATGTCCAATACCATCTATAACGCCACCTTGAACCATGTTTTTAGCTGCATCTCTGTTTACAACAATACCACAATCAACGGCACACCACACTTTTTTAACTTTTGGCTGACCATTTTCCATAACCAAATCAATAACTTCAGCTACATACGAAGAATGACAGAAGTAGGCTGCTACACCACGATAAACACCTGGTTGTGTTTGTCCCCAATTAGACTTTTCTTTCACTAATTTTAGAACACCTGCATAACGCTCGGCTTCATAATCGTATTTTTCTCCAACTGGGTTTTTAATAGCTTTATCAAACAATTCCAATCTAAAATCTATGGGATCTTTTCCTGCCAATTCTGCTACTTCATCTAGAAATGCCTGTTCTGCTCCAGCAGTAAAATGTGATCTTGGTGCTCTCCAAGCACCTGTCGTGACATTTGTTTTAGCACTAATTTCTTCAGCTAAATAGTTATCAACAGTTCCTGCCGGAAAACGATTTGGAAACACAGAACTTTCTGGTAGTCCAGTTCCTCTCACCGAAAAGGCAATTAAATTATTATTTTCATCTAACCCTGCTTTATAAGTTGATTGATAAGCTGGTCTGTAAGTACCTTGACTCATATCATCTTCTCTTGTATAAATAAGCTTTACTGGCGCACCTATTTTTTTAGAAATAGCTGCTGCTTCTACTCCGAAATGAACATAAAGTCTTCTACCAAATCCTCCACCCATTCTGGTCATATTCACCGTAACATTCTCAATTGGAAGGTTCAATAATTTGGCAACAGATCCTTCAAGTGCTTCAGGTGTTTGTGTTGGACCAACAAGTTCTGCCGAATCTGCAGTAACATGGGCAAAGAAATTCATGGGCTCCATAGTATTATGAGGAAGAAATGGTGAACTGTAAGTTCTTTCAACAATTTTTGCAGCATTCTTAAAAGCCTCCTCTGGATTTCCATCTTTTCTGCTATCTTTAATTGCTCCAGAAACAAGAGCATTTTCCATTTTATTGAGATGCATTTCAGAATTTTCCAATTCACTAACAACTTCCCAATTAGCTTTTATAGCTTTTTTTGCTTTTATCAATTTCCATGTGGATTCACCAACAATAGCAATTAATTGTAAAAACCCTTTTTCATCTGACCAAGCTGGCTCTGAAATAGTCGTATCAATAATAAAGGCATCTTTTACTCCTGGCATTTTTTTAATCTCATCTTCATTGAAGTCTTTTAATTTCATACCAAAAGCTGGTGGATGCTGAATCATTGCCAATTGCATACCTTCTCTATTATAGTCTAAACCAAATAGAGGTTTCCCAGTTACTATTTTTTTGCCATCTACGTTTTTAATACTGGTACCAATTAAATTAAAATCTTTAATTTCTTTAAGTTCTACTTCTTCAGGAATTTCAATCCCAACAGCTTTTGATGCTATTTCTCCATATGTAATGCTTCTTTCTCCATTTATTTCCTTGATGACTCCTTTAGAAACACTTAAGTCAGAAACAGATAATCCCCACTCTTTTGATGCAGCTTCTAACAACATTCTTCTACCAGTTGCTCCAGCCATTCTTAAGGCATTCCAACTCAATTTTATTGAAAGACTTCCTCCAGCAAATTGATTCTGATAAAATCCGGTATTTAAAGGAGCTTGTTCAACCACCACATTTTCCCAATCTACATCCAATTCTTCTGCCACAATCATTGGCATAGAAGTTCTTACATTCTGACCAATTTCAGGATTTGGCGAGTATATTGTTACCATACCTGTATCACCAATTTTAATGTAGCCATTGATTTCATACCACTCTTTTGGAATCGCTACCATTTCTTTGGTTTCTTTGTCAGTAATACAACCTGTTAACCAGCTAAATCCTATGAGCATTCCTCCACCAGCTGCTGCTGATACCTTCAAAAAAGAACGACGATTATATTGTGTTTTTATTTTTGTCATGATTTGTTGGTTTAAAGTTTAGATGCTGTTTTGATAGCTTCTTTTATTCTTACATAAGTACCGCATCTGCAAATATTTCCATTCATAGCGGCATCAATATCAGAATCACTAGGGTTTGGATTATTTTTAAGTAGAGCAGCAGCGGACATTATTTGTCCACTTTGGCAATAGCCACATTGCGGAACGTCATGTTGTAACCATGCCTGCTGAACAGGATGATCTCCTTCTTTTGAAAGACCTTCAATAGTTACAATGTCCATACCTTGTAATTGAGAAATTAATAAGGAACAACTACGTAAAGCATTGCCATTTACATGGACTGTACAAGCACCACATTGCCCAATACCGCAACCATATTTAGTGCCTAAAAGATTAATTTGATCTCTTAATACCCATAATAATGGCGTATCAGAATCCGCTTCTATCGAATGGATTTCTCCGTTAATTTTTAAATTATAAATTGGCATTTTTATTAGTATTAATTAGATTAATAGGTGATAATCTTTTTAAAAGTAAGAGTAATTATTAAAAATATGAAAAAAAAATTAAAGCCAGATACTATTTAACAAACAATTAAAGGTTGTTTAAAGCAAATTCTAACGCGCGTTTTTCATTGTAATACACATTTTTTTTACCAACAAACCCTACATGACCACCATGTTTTGGCATTTCTAAAAAAAGATTGAAATTTTGTTTTGCTTCCTTTACTGGATAACATTCTGGAGACAAAAAGGAATCGTTTAACGCATTAATAATCAATGTTGGTATTTTTATGTTGTGAAGAAATTGCAAACAACTGCATTGTTTATAATAGTCGACTCCATTTTTAAAACCATGGGCTTTTGCAGTATAGACGTTATCAAAATCGTATAATGTTTTTATTGAGTTTAATTCATTTAAACTTAAGATATTTGAAAACCTTTTTTGTTTTAGTTTTAATCTATCTACTAAATGTTTTTTAAACCTGTTGTGATATAATCTGTTTTGAAACGTATGTAACATTTTTGCTGAACCTTCTAAAGAGCAAGGTACAGATACTGCTATAACTGCTTTTACTTGTTTTGGAACATCATTTCGCTCACCTAAATATTTCAATACCATATTTCCACCCAGGCTAAAACCATTGATGAAAATCTCATTATACCCATTTTTATCAAGCAAATGATTTATTACAGCCTCTAAATCGTCTGTAGCACCAGAATGATATGATTTATATTTTAAATTATCAGTACCACTACAGCCTCTAAAATTTACACAAACTGCATCTACTTTATTTTTATTAAAAAATTTAGCCGTTCCCGTCATGTAAGGTCTTTGTGCATCCCCTTCTAGTCCATGGAGCAAAATGATGATTTTATTTGTTTTCTCTTCTGAGTAACTCCAATCTAAATCTATAAAATCATCGTCTGGTAATGTAATACGTTCTCGTTCTTGCTTAAGGTCTTTTACTCGCCTAATTAACCCCGAATAAACGGTAGACACATGTCCGTTTTTAAAAAAATATGGAGGTTTATAAATATCTTGAATTACTGGCATATTATCTAACCTCTAAAGATGTAAACTTAAATGTTGACCCATTAAACAAACCTTTATCACTTAACTTTAATGACGGAATAACCAAAAGCGCCATAAAGGATAGCGTCATATAAGGAGCATGTAAATTACTTCCCAATTGTTTTGCCATTGCATCTAATTCGGCATACATTTTTCCAACAGTTTCTCCGTCTTGGTCACTAATAATACCTGCTACAGGTAACGAAATTATTTTTTCTTCATGATTAGAAACCGAACAGATACCACCTTTGCTTTCTATAATTAAATTAACCGCTTTACAAATAGCTTCATCAGACACACCAACAGCAATAATATTATGAGAATCGTGACCCACAGACGAAGCGATAGCACCTTCTTTTAAACCAAAATTTTTAATGAAAGCAATTGCCGGTTTTTGATTTTGATAGCGATTAACAACCGTCATTTTTAAAATATCTTTATCAATATTTGAGACTAAATTACCATCTTCAATTAAACTGTCGGCAATAACTTCATTAGTTACCAATTGCCCTTCTAAAGCCTCAATAACACGGATTTGTTTTGTTGATGAATCAAATCTGAAATCTGAAACGTTCTTCTTTTCTGTATAAAAATTATTTAAAAGGTTAAATGTGACAGGTTTAATAAATGATTGTCCATTATCAAAAACCAATTCACCATTTATAAATGTTTTTACTACTTTAAAATCTATTAAATCTTCAACCACAATACAATCTGCAGCATCACCTTCTTTAAGCAAGCCTACCTCTAAATTATAATGTTTCACAGGATTAACACAGGCTACTTGCAACACTTTAAACACATCTATTTTTTTTGCAACAGCTCTGGCACATAATTTATTGATGTGGTTAAGTAGCAAATCATCTGGATGCTTATCATCACTACAAAACATCATATTTTCAAAATGTTTTGGCAATAAATCAATTAAAGCCTCAAAATTTTTGGCGGCACTTCCTTCACGAATTATTACTTTCATGCCTTTTTGAAGTTTTTCCAAACCCTCTTCATAGGTAAAACATTCATGGTCTGTTGAAATTCCTGCATTAATATATTTAGTAAGATCATCACCTCTTAATCCTGGTGCATGCCCATCAACTGGTTTGTTATAATGTTTTGCCCAGGCTATTTTTTTCATGACCTCTTCGTCATCAAACAACACACCGGGATAATTCATCATTTCAGTTAAATACTTGATATCCTTATTTTGAAGTAACTGATTAACGGCTTCAGAGTCAATAATAGCTCCTGCCGATTCAAAACTTGTAGCTGGCACGCATGAAGGTGCTCCAAAATTGAACTTAAATGGCACCTTTTTACCATTCTCAATCATAAACTCAACACCTTCAACTCCAAGCACATTGGCTATTTCATGAGGATCGGATACCGTAGCAACGGTACCATGTTTTACAGCCAAACGTGCAAACTCGCTAGGCACCAACATAGAGCTTTCTATATGAATATGAGCATCGACAAAACCTGATAAAATATAGTGATTTACATCGTGCTGCTTTTCTATAATAGACTTGATTTTTCCATTTTCAAAAGTAATTTCTCCTTTAAAAATACGTCTGTTTGGTATATCAACTATTTGCCCTTGTAATGCCATTTATTTTAATTCAATTTTTAGTGTTGGTTTTGTAGTATCTGTTACTTTAAATCTATTATCGGCTCTTTTTCCAATAACCCAAACAATAGCATCTCCAGAAATCAACAACCATGTATTCTCTTTATCTACCAAAGAGAGTTTTTCGTCTTTGAAGTACTTACTCAATTTCTTTTTTCCTTGCATGCCTAACGGATAAAAAAAATCTCCTTCATGCCATTTTCTTAGCAAAAGCGGAAACTTAAGCTTATTTATATCCAGATAAATAATGTTTGATTGTAAATCGCCAATAACAGAAACCTTGTCAAAATGTAATATTCCTATTGGTATTTGAATATTTTTATCTTTTTCAGAAATTAAAATACCATGATGGTCTTCATCTAAACTTATTTCTGTTAATATTAAATAATCCCTGTCTTTTAATAATCTGTGTGTTGAAGAAAGGACTTGTTTTCCTGATTGCGCCCCTAAAATTTTAACAACATCATTCCATTCTGTAAATCCATAATCTTTTAAAAACTCGTGAAGATACGCTTTGGGATTTTTGAGCTTTTTAAATTCTGAAATTTTAAACTTAATTTCCTTTTCATTACTTGTATCAACTGCAATCTTAAAAACTTTTTGCACACATGCCTCAACAATATCGGCCGTATCATTTAAATTGCTTAACGTGGTTTGAAAATTTTGCAACAATTGCGGACTGATTTCTTTCAATACCGGAATTACATCATGTCTCAATTTATTTCGCAAATATTTGGTTGAGGCATTACTGCTATCTTCTCGCCATTTTAATTTGCATTTATTGGCATAAGCTTCAATACCTTGTCTTGAAAATGGCAACAAAGGCCTTACTACAAAATTATTGGTTTCTGGTATTCCTGTTAAGCCATCAAGCCCGGTTCCTCTTGTTAAATTGATTAAAAACGTTTCTAAATTATCATCTGCGTGATGCGCTGTTAAAATATAATCAAATTTTAGCTGTTTTGAAAGTTCCTCAAACCAATCGTATCGCAATTGGCGTGCAGCCATTTGTATAGATAATTTATGTTCCTCAGCATATGCTTTAGTATCAAAACTTTCAATAAAAACTTCTAAATCTAAATCTTCGGCTAGTTGCATCACAAAGTCTTCGTCATTATCACTTTCCTTGCCTCTTAAATTAAAATTACAATGCGCCAAGGCAATATTTAATTTTAGCTGATGACATAAATGGGTTAACGCCACACTATCTAAACCTCCAGAAATTGCAAGTAAAAGTTTGCTGTTCTTTAAAAAAGAAAAATGCCTATCAATATGCTTTTGAAATTGTTCAATCATCTTTCAAATATACAACTTTGAATAATGAAATTTATATCAAGTTGTTAATATAAAATGACATAAATCATATGTTTTATATTAAAAATGAAGTATCTTAAAGGAGTAAATTTTAAATACTTTATCATGTGCACAATAGATAAAATTAACGACAAAGCCACCAAAACAGCATTTGACAAACGCGTTATTTCTGTAACAGATCAAATTCATCCCTATGTAAAGCACAGATTATATATTGCAGAATCTATGCGCATTTTACCAAAAAACATGTACACTTCAAATGGTATTATAGATGAAAGTATTGCCGAATTTTATGAAAAAGGGTATAATATTGACAGTGATATTTCAACAATAAAACTTAAATTATTTAAGATTGTGTGTTCATCATTAGATGCACTATATAAAAAAGAAGCATTTCATAAAAACACATTAAGCACTAGTGATATTTTAGAGGAAGAACTTGATGACTTAGAAGAAACTTACACAATAGATGGTGATTGGGATTTTATAATGAATGAAGAATTAAATGATATTTCATATAAACAAGACCACAAACACAAACACTTATTTTTATATGATGATAATGACAATTCCATTTTAAATGCCTTTGAATTGGAAGATTTGTCTTCAAATAAATCAAGTCAGCTTTTAGGCAGCCTATACAGTTGGTTACCTTTAAATGTGTCAAGCGTTATAGACTTATTAGTGTTTGGAAAACTAACTTTTGAAGAGATTGCTAAAGTTAAAAACATTGAACTGAAACGAGTTGAGCATATTTATGAAGAAGTAAAAAACAAGTTTAAGGATCATTTAGACTAGTTTTCTAAAACCTCTCTCATAGCTTTGGCTTTTATTAGGCATTCTTCGTATTCTTTAAGTGGGTCGCTTTTTGCTGTTATGGCTCCACCAACAGAATAGGATACATATTTATTGGTTTCATTATATAAAATGCTTCTAATAATGACATTAAAATCAAAATCTCCTTCGGGAGAAAAGTAACCAACGGCGCCAGAATACAAGCCTCGTTTGGTTTCTTCAAGCGTTTCAATAATTTTCATTGCTGAAATTTTTGGAGCACCTGTCATACTTCCCATGGGGAATGTGCTTTTAATCACATCAACAGGATGCACTGTTTCGTCTATTTGAGAAGTTACTGTTGAAATCATTTGATGTACCTGTTTAAACGTGTAAACTTTGCATAATTCTTCAACCATAACACTTCCACGTATAGCTGTTTTTGATAAGTCATTTCGCATTAGGTCCAGAATCATGATGTTTTCACTTCGCTCCTTCTCATCGTTTAATAAAGCTACTTTTAGTTGTTCATCTTCTTCTGGATTTTCTGAACGTTTTGCCGTTCCCTTTATGGGTTGAGAAATGATATTGTTATCAACTTTTCTTAAATAACGTTCTGGAGATGATGATAACAGATACAAATCATTCAACTTAAAAAAAGTAGCAAATGGTGATTTAGAAATATCATTAAGCTTAAAATACGTTTCTAAAGGATTGATTACCGTATCTTCAGCATAAAACTCCTGACAAAAATTGGCTTCATAAATATCACCTCGATGAATATGTTCTAAAATGTTGTTGACTTTTTCAAAATATTCATCCTTATGAATACGTAATTTTATTTTTATTGGCTCTTCAATACCCTTAACAGATTTAAAAACAATTTCTTCTATTGCCTTTATATCAGCTTCAATTTCTGCTTCAAATTCTTTTAAATATTTAAAAACAAATGCGTTTTCTTTAATTAAAAACAACTTTTTAGGCTGAAAAAAACACATCTCGGGAAACTGTAACCCATCAAAATTGTTAGACTCTAAGTTTTCAACATCGTTTTTTAAATCATAGGTTAAAAATCCAAAAATCCAATCCTTGCAGTTAGATTGATAATGTTTTAGGGTATTAAAAGCGTGGTGATAATCTGTTTGAATATTATTAACGGCATCAACTGCCAAAATAGCGTCGTAACTGGAATAAATCTGATTATAATTATTAGAATCTAACCAAACTACCTCATGAAATTGTTGACTCCAAACCAGTAACTTTTTCTTAAATAGCTCTGGGTTTTCAACATTATGTATAAACTTTGTTCTCAAACATCAAAATTATAGGGTAAAGTTAGTTAGATTCCTTAAAAAATTACAAATTTTGCATGTTAGTTTTAATATAGAATCTATGCACACTTTAGAAAACAATAAACTTAAAATAGCGGTAAAAAAAATTGGTGCCGAGTTATGCCAAATATCATCAGTACAAAACATCAATGAATTTATGTGGGATGCAAATCCAACCATTTGGAATAACCATGCCCCTAACCTGTTTCCTATAATTGGTGCATTAAAAAATGGCATATATCGTTTTGAAAACAAAGACTATAAAATCTCAAAACACGGTTTTATAAGAAATAATAAAGACATTGTTTTACATGAGCAAACCTCAGATAGCTTAATTTTTAAGCTTAGATATAATGAAAAAACCCTTAAATCATATCCTTTTAAGTTTGAGTTTTTTATAATTTATAAACTGATTGATAATACCATTGAAGTTACCCATACCATTAATAACTGTGATGAAAACACCATATACTTTTCAGTTGGTGGTCATCCTGCTTTTAAGTGTCCTGTTTATCAAAACGAAACTTATGAAGATTACTTTTTAGAGTTTGAATGTGAAGAAAACTCGGTTAAACATCTAATCAATATGGAAAATGGACTAATTTCTTCTAATACTGAATCTGTTTTTAATAATTCTAATATCATCAACTTAACACATGAATTGTTTAATGAAGATGCACTTGTTTTTAAAGATTTAAAATCAAGAAAAGTAACATTAAAAAGCGATACTTATGGCGCTATACTTTCGATGAAATTTAAAGAATTTCCTTATTTAGGTATTTGGGCAAAACCTACAGGAAACTATGTTTGCATTGAACCGTGGCTTGGTATAGCAGACCATGTAGATACAAATCAGGATTTTAAAACTAAAGAAGGCATTTTATCATTAAAGGCTAAAGAAACCTTTACAGCCACTTATAGTATTGAAATTCACAACAATCATCTGGTTTAAATACGAATAATAACCTTAACTTTGTCGGCTAAATTACAGCTGTGACATTTCAAGATTTAAATTTAAATACCCCATTATATAACGCCTTAGATGATTTAGGGTTTACCAACCCAACACCTATTCAGGCAGAAGCTTTTAATGTGGTAAACTCTGGTAAAGATATGGTTGGGATTGCCCAAACTGGTACCGGAAAGACGTTTGCTTACATGCTTCCTATTCTTAAAAATTTAAAATTTTCAACTCAAGAAACCCCTCGAATTTTAATTTTGGTGCCTACTCGCGAATTGGTAGTTCAGGTTGTTGAAGAAATAGAAAAACTAGCAAAATATATCAATCTTCGTGTTTTAGGCGTTTATGGTGGCACCAATATTAACACTCAAAAACAAGGCATTGCAGAAGGATTAGATATTTTAGTAGCAACTCCTGGCAGATTCTATGATTTAGCTTTAAGCAGGGTTTTACAACTTAAAACCATTCAACGCTTAGTCATTGACGAAGTAGACGTGATGTTAGATTTAGGTTTTAGACATCAACTTATCAATATTTTTGACATTTTACCAGAACGCCGTCAAAACATTATGTTTTCGGCAACCATGACACATGATGTAGATGTAATGATTTCTGAGTTTTTTAAAAATCCTGAACGTGTTTCTATTGCTGTTTCTGGAACACCTTTAGATAATATTTCACAACAACGCTATACGGTAACAAATTTTTATACCAAAGTAAATTTACTATCTCATTTATTGAAAGATGAAGAAACTTTTAATAAAGTTTTGATTTTTGTAGGCTATAAAAAACTGGCCGATTTACTGTTTGAAAAATTAGAAGAAACCTTTCATGATGCTTGTTGTGTGATTCATTCCAACAAGACTCAAAACTATAGGTTAAGAAGCATTGAGCAATTTAGAAATGGCGTTAACCGTATTTTAATAGCTACCGATGTGATGGCACGTGGATTAGATATTGATAACATTAGCCATGTAATAAACTTTGACACACCAGATTTCCCTGAAAACTACATGCACAGAATTGGAAGAACAGGTCGAGCAGAACGCGAAGGTAAATCTATTTTGTTTTCAACTGAAAACGAACTTGAATCTTTAGAAAAGATTGAAACTTTAATGAATATGGCTATTCCTTTTGTTGAGTTTCCTGAAGGTGTTGAAATATCAGACCAGTTGATTGAAGAAGAACGCCCGCAAATAAAAGAACGCAATAATCCAATAAAAAAGGATGATACCATTGGCCCAGCTTTTCATGAAAAGAAAGACAAAAACAAAAAAGAAAACTTAGGAGGTTCGTATAAATTTAAAATTGCTGAAAAATACAAAAAGCCTAAAACCAGAGGCGATAAAAATTATAACAAACGTAATAAGAAGTAGTAAGCGTCCTTAACTTCGTTAAATCTTCAATTTGTCTGCGCAGACAAGAATACAAATAGAAGTAACTATGATTAAATTTGTTGAACCTTAGATTTGAACTATTAAATTTAGCATACGCCTGTCATTCCTGCGCAGGCAGGAATCCAAATGGCTAAAAGTTTATGTTTAAAACCATCCATCAATACTACCTTTACCTATTATCAAACAAAAAGAATGGCACTTTATATATTGGGGTCACCAACAATCTTGAACGTAGAATGTTTGAGCACAAAAACAAGTTAGTCGAAGGTTTCACTAAACAATATGGCTTGGATATATTGGTGTATTTTGAAACGTATCAATACATAAACGATGCAATCAAAAGAGAGAAGAACATGAAGAAGTGGAAACGTCAATGGAAAATTAACTTAATAGAAAAAGACAATGCTTCTTGGATTGATTTGTCTGCTGATTGGACTTACTTAATGGAATAATGGATTCCTGCCTTCGCAGGAATGACAAAAAAGCCTAAAACCAGAGGCGATAAAAATTATAACAAACGCAAAAAAAAAATAGGCTTAAAGTAATTTAGCTGTATATATTTAAGTCAAACGGTCTCGCTATGAGTAGTTGTGTGGTTTAGCATTTTACTTTGCAAGTATACACAAAGTTTGAAATTCCAAATGAATTTTCAGAATAGTTGAGAACAAGCAATTTCTCATAGCTAGTTTTAGCAGCTGGCTTTTTGAGTTACATATTTACAATTTCTTTTTCCAGTCTATCAAAGTTTTCTTCATTTTTTGGTTCTGCGAAAGGTCGTATTTTGTTGCATCCTTCAACAGTTTCGAAAATCATTCTAAACGAAATTTGAGTTTTCGAATCAGTAATTCTTTTAAACGCAATTTCCATATCAAATAATGGTTGCGAAATCCTTTTCCATCTTATAAGTTCGTTCGGCTTAATAATTTCAAACACCGAAGAATTCTCATAGTTACCTTTTTCAGGTCCATGCATTGTCAAAAGCCATTTTCCACCAGGTTTTAGGTCAAATTCATGAATTGTGTTTGTAAAACCATTTGGTCCCCACCAATTTTTTAGATGGAAAGGATCTGCAAAAGCTTTGTAAACCTTTTCTACTGGAAAGTTTAAAATTCTAGTACTAAAAATTTCAAGATTAGATTGTGAATTCATGTAGATAATGCTAGGTTTTTTTTCATGCTGTCAACTAGTTTGTATATCTTAAGTTAGCTTTATCA
>DJWL01000100.1 GCA_002441545.1 Flavobacteriaceae bacterium UBA6231
TATTCTTTGCGTTTAGCGCTTTATCTTTTGCTCAAGAACAAAAATCAAATGATCCTAAAATGGCCGCAAAGTTAGAATTAAATGAATTGGTAAAAGTGATTCCTTTGGAGAGCAATTTAGAAAATGGCTTGTATGATTTATTAGTTTATAAACACGTAAATTTAGCCAAAGCTACTTCTGATAAGGAAAGAAATGAAGTTTATTCCATTATGAAAAGTAAAATTGAAGGTTCTCTTTCTCCTGAGCAGTTAAGAAAACTTAAAAGCAATAAAGCTCTTTATGATAATTTAATTAAATAAAAAAAATGTCCCGATATAATCGGGACATTTTTTTTATAACTCTCTTGCAGTTTCTGCTATTGCATTAATTGTAAAATCTAAATCTTCATAAGTTAATGCATCTGTGATAAACCAAGTTTCATAAGCGGAAGGCGCAATATAAATACCTCTATTTAATAATCCGTGGAAGAACTTCTTAAACGTTTCGTTATCTCCATTTTTAGCCGTAGTAAAATCATAAACTGGATTGGCATCAAAATGAACCGATATCATAGAACCTACTCTGTTGATGGTAAACACAACATTAGCATCGGTTAACACTTTTCGGATTCCGTTTTCTAAGTATGCTGTTTTTTCATCTAAACGTTTAAAAATATCAGCATCCGCATTCAGTGCTTTCAACATTTCTAATCCGGCAGCCATGGCTAATGGATTTCCTGATAAAGTTCCTGCTTGATACACCGGACCAAGTGGTGCTAAATAATTCATGATTTCTTCTCTGGCAGCGAAAGCTCCTACTGGTAATCCTCCTCCAATTACTTTACCAAAGCAAACTATATCGGCTTGAATTCCGAATAATTCTTGAGCTCCTCCTTTTGCCAAGCGGAATCCCGTCATTACTTCATCAAAAATAAGCAAGGCTCCGTTTTCTGTACAAACAGCTCTTAGTGCTTCTAAAAACCCTTTTGCTGGCGGAATACACCCCATATTTCCTGCAACAGGTTCGATTATAATGGCTGCAATTTCATTTTTATTCGCTTCAAACAAGGCTTTTACATTCTCAATATCGTTATAAGACGCTAATAAAGTATCTTTTGCAGTACCTTGTGTTACTCCAGGCGAATTTGGCACACCAAACGTACTCAAACCACTTCCTGCTGCTATTAAAAACGAATCGGAATGTCCGTGATAGCATCCTGAAAATTTGATGATTTTATCGCGCTTTGTATAACCTCTTGCTAAACGAATCGCACTCATACAAGCTTCTGTACCTGAATTTACAAAACGGATTTTATCGATATTAGGCACCATAGAAACTGCTAATTGCGCAATCTGCGTTTCTAATTCTGTTGGCATTCCAAAGGAAGTACCTTTTTTAGCTTTTTCAATAACCGCGTTTACAACTGGTTCATAAGCATGCCCTAAAATCATAGGTCCCCACGAGTTGATGTAATCTATTAATCGGTTGCCATCTTCATCATATAAATAGGCTCCTTTTGCTTCTTTTGCAAAAATAGGAGTACCTCCTACTCCTTTAAATGCTCTTACTGGAGAATTTACACCTCCAGGAATTACTTTGTTAGCTTCTACAAATAGTTCGCTACTTCTTTTATATATCATTATTTTATTTTGATTTGTTGCCCAATAGAAATGGCATTATCTGACATGTTGTTTAATTTCTTCAAATCATCCACCGTAAGATTGAATCTTTTTGACAGCGAATATAACGTATCGCCTTGTTGAATGGTGTAGTAATCTCCACCTTGTGCTAGAATAATTTCATTTTTTGCAGGTTTAAAATCACGACTTAGAACCTCATTATCGTACTTATACAATTCGAAACGTTCAATTAAGCCAATCAATTTCTCTGGATATTTTACATCTGTTGCATAACCCGCCGATTTTAATCCTTTTGCCCAAGACTCATAATCGCCTTTATCTAATTTGAATAAACTAGAATATCTTGGTCGTGAAGTTAAAAACAACGAATGATCGCGGTATGATTCTGCAGGATCTTCATATTTTCTAAAACATTCTTGAGCTGAATCGTCGTCGTGTTTTACACTTTCCCCTGTCCATTCTTTATGGCATTTAATTCCGAAGTGATTATTGGCACTTACTGCTAATTTTCCTTTACCTGCACCTGATTCTAAAATCCCTTGTGCCAATGTAATACTTGCAGGAATTCCGTGAGCTTTCATATTATTTTGAGCAATTTCTTTAAAATTAGCTACATAAATTTGAATCTCTTCGGCATACGTTTTTACATTAGAAGTAGCCTCCAAACTAACTTCTGAATCGGTTTTTGATTTTGATTCTGATGTTGCTGATTTAGTTGATGAATTCGTTACAACAGGTTTTTTAGCTGTAGTCGTTTTTGTTTTTGTTTGCGCTACTGGCTGTTTTTTAGTGGTAACTTTAGGCTTTGACGTTGTTCTCACCACAGGGCGCGAACTGGTACAACTTACTACTAAAAGCGCTAGTAAAAAAAGGGCTAGTCTAATTTTCATTTATTTTTAGTGCTGTTTTATTTATTCTCTTTTTTTATGATATCCGTTACACCCCTGAAGTTCCCTCGAGGGGACAATGTTTTGTGAGATGTTTTTATTTGTTGTCTTTTCTAAGACGATTGTTACACCCCT
>DJWL01000200.1:0-67893 GCA_002441545.1 Flavobacteriaceae bacterium UBA6231
TCTTCTCGTGCGCACAATTTATTTTTTTTATTTCTCTTTTTATACTTAAATATTTCACATAATTTTGTTTAAACTTTTTTAATTAAAAATGAACAATATTAAGGTGGAATTTAGTATTAAAGATTTAGAAAATCTAAGTGGAATAAAAGCGCACACTATAAGAATTTGGGAAAAACGCTATAATCTATTTCAGCCCAAAAGAACAGATACTAATATAAGATATTACAGTACAGAGAGTCTTCAAAAAATATTGAATGTTGCTTTTTTAAATAATAATGGTTATAAAATTTCTAAAATTTCTTCCTTAACAAAGGAAGATATTTCTAAACTCGTTAATGAAATCACATCAAAAGAATTGCAAATTGAGAACCATGCAATAAACTCACTAAAACTTTCAATGTTAACTTTTAATGAGCATTTATTTTATAAAACTTATAAAGAGTTAATAGAGTTAAAAACGTTTAAAGAAATATTTTACACTACTTTTTTACCTCTTTTACATCACATTGGCATGTTATGGCAAACAGAAACCATTACACCTGCTCATGAACATTTCATTTCAACTCATATAAAACAAAAAATATTGTTAAACATTGAGAAAGTTAATGAAATTGAACAAAACAAATCTGAAAAAGTTTTTGTGCTTTTTCTTCCTGAAAACGAAATTCATGAAATAGGCTTACTCTTTACAAACTTTGAGCTTAAAAGTAAAGGTTATCAAACTATATTTTTAGGACAAAGTATACCCACAGAAAGCTTAAAAGACCTCTTAAGGCTTTATGATAATATTACATTCATTTCTTATTTCACAATAAAACCAGAAAAAGAAGACATTGAAAATTATTTACAAATTTTTAAACAATCTATTCTAAATAACAATACCAATGAGCTATGGATTCTTGGAAACATGGTTAAAAATTTAGAATTAAATAAATTACCTGAAAATATTTCTGTTTTCATTTCAATTGAAGATTTAGTTAAAAATTTGTAAATCTTTATTAAAATTATTTTTTTGTTTAACATTTTTATATATTTGTTAAACAAAATGAAAACAATAATTATAGGTTCCGGATTTTCATCATTAGCTGCTTCTTGTTATCTGGCAAAAGCAGGCTATGATGTTACAATTTTTGAGAAGAATAAAACTATAGGTGGTCGTGCTAGACAACTAATAAAAGATGGTTTTACATTTGATATTGGTCCAACTTGGTATTGGATGCCAGATGTTTTTGAACGATTCTTTTCAGACTTTGGCAAATTTCCTTCTGATTATTACACTTTAGAAAAATTGAATCCTGCCTATAGTGTTTATTTTGGAATTGACGATTACATCACTATTGAAGATACCTTAGACAAAATTATCATTGCCTTTGAAAAGGAAGAAAAAGGATCTTCTATAAAACTTAAAAGGTTTATTGATACTGCAAAGAGTAATTATGACATTGCTATTAAAGACTTAGTATACAATCCAGGAGTATCACCATTAGAATTAGTTACCCTAAAAACCATTAAAAAGTTAAAGCAATTTTTTAGTACTATAAAAAA
This sequence comes from Flavobacteriaceae bacterium UBA6231, assembly GCA_002441545.1. Taxonomy (GTDB): domain Bacteria; phylum Bacteroidota; class Bacteroidia; order Flavobacteriales; family Flavobacteriaceae; genus Yeosuana. The sequence continues at coordinate 1,546 of DJWL01000200.1, forward strand.
GGATGTCAGAAAAGAGTTTAAAAATGAAAGACTAGTTAAAATTCTAGAATTTCCAGTACTTTTTTTAGGTGCAAAACCTAGTGAAACTCCTTCATTTTATAGTTTTATGAATTATGCAGATTTTGGATTGGGAACATTTCACCCAAAAAATGGTATGTTTCAAGTTATTCTTGCATTGGAATCTTTAGCTAAAGAACTTGGAGTAAAAATTAAAACTGAAAGTCCTATTGAAAAAATAATTATTGAAAATGGTCAAACAAAGGGTATTATCTCAAACGAAAAAACATATTTAAGTGATATTGTATTAAGTGGAGCAGATTATCATCATACAGAAACATTATTAGACAAATCTTATAGACAATACTCTGAAACTTATTGGAATAAAAAAACATTCGCACCTTCTTCTCTGCTCTTCTATGTTGGTTTTGATAAAAAATTAAAAAACGTGAATCATCATACCTTATTTTTTGATGTAGATTTTGATGTTCATGCAGAAGCTATTTATGACAATCCAAAATGGCCAGAAAACCCACTATTTTATGCAAGTTTTCCAAGTAAAACGGATAAAAATTGTGCGCCTGAAGGAATGGAAGCTGGTATATTTTTAATTCCACTAGCACCAGGTTTAGAAGACACTCTTGAATTGAGAGAAATCTTTTTTGAAAAAATAATAACGCGTTTTGAAACATTAACGTCACAAAAAGTGAAAAAAAACATCATTTTTAAAGAATCTTTTTGTATAAATGATTTTATAAAAGATTACAACTCATACAAAGGTAATGCCTATGGAATGGCGAATACCTTATTACAAACAGCTTTTTTAAGACCAAAATTAAAAAGTAAGAAAGTTAAGAACCTGTTTTTTACAGGTCAGTTAACAGTACCAGGTCCTGGTGTTCCTCCTTCTTTAATATCAGGAAAATTAGTTTCAGAATTAATAATAAAACACAACCGTTTATAATTATGAAAGCTCTATTTGATACCGTTTCATACCAATGCAGTAAAATTGTTACAAAATCATACAGTACATCTTTTTCATTGGCAACTAAAATGCTTGCTAAATCAATCAGAGATGATATATACAATATTTATGGCTTTGTAAGATTTGCTGATGAAATTGTAGATTCTTTTCATGATTATGATAAAAAAACACTTTTTGATAATTTCTCAAGAGATTTAGAAGATGCCTTAAATAGTAAGATTAGCTTAAATCCAATTTTAAACTCTTTCCAATATACGTATCATAAATATGGCATTGACAAACAGTTTGTTGATGCTTTTATGACAAGTATGCGTTTAGATTTACACAAATCTAAATACCTTACAGAAGAAGAATTTAAAACTTATATCTATGGATCAGCAGATGTAGTTGGGCTAATGTGTTTAAAAGTTTTTGTAAAAGGAGATAATTCAAAATTCAACGAATTAAAAGATTCTGCTATGTCTTTAGGTTCAGCGTTTCAAAAAGTGAATTTCTTAAGAGATTTAAAGTCAGATCATGATGGATTGAATAGAAGTTATTTCCCAAATACTGATTTAAATAATCTAGATGAGTATTCAAAACAAGACATTATTAATGATATTGAGCAAGACTTTACTAAAGGACTACAAGGCATAAAAAGGCTTCCTATTGAGGCTAAATTTGGTGTTTTTATGGCTTATAGATACTATCACCAATTATTAAAAAAACTTAAAAAGACTCCAGCTTTACAAATAAAAAATGCAAGAATACGCGTTGCGAATCACAAAAAAATAGAACTACTAATGCGTAGTTACGTAAAATATCAATTAAATTTAATGTAAATTAATAAGATGCAAACTGTTTATTGGATACTTGTTTATGTTACTGTTTTCTGCTTTATGGAATTTATGGCTTGGTTTACACATAAATACATTATGCATGGCTTTTTATGGAGTTTGCACAAAGACCATCATAAAAAAGACCATAATAGTTGGTTTGAACGTAATGATGCTTTTTTTATCTTTTATGCTATAGTTAGCATAATTTGCTTTTATTTGTGGAGTTACGAAAATGTATGGTTTTGTTTACCAATTGGTTTAGGAATCATGACTTACGGAGCTGCCTATTTTCTTGTTCATGATATATTTATTCACCAACGTTTTAAACTATTCAGAAATGCCAATGGTTGGTATACTAAAGGAGTAAGAAGAGCTCATAAAATGCATCATAAACACTTAGAAAAAGAACATGGCGAATGCTTTGGTATGTTGTTAGTTCCTTTTAGATACTTCAAACAATAGTGTGAATGAATTATTTATATCTATTGTTAAACATAGGGTCATTATCCGTTCCTTTTTTGTTTAGTTTTCATCCAAAATTAAAGTTCTACAATTATTGGAAACCTTTGTTTATTGGAATCTCTATAAGTTTGCTCATTTTTATCCCTTGGGATATCTTTTTTACTATAAATAAAATTTGGGGGTTTAATTCTAATTATTTTATTGGAATCAAACTATTTAGCTTACCAATTGAGGAATGGCTGTTTTTTGTTTGTATACCTTATGCATGTGTTTTCACACATTATTCATTGCTTTACTACTTTCCAAATTTAAAATTATCAGACATAATTTCGAAAACAATAAGCCATATACTTTTAATATCATTTTTTTTACTTTCAGTTTTCAATTATAACAAATGGTACACTTTGGTAAATTTCACATTAGCATTCGTTATACTTGCTTTGATTGTTAAGAAAACCCCAGAATTACTAAAAACATACTTTTTAACTTTTTTAGTTATGCTTATTCCGTTTTTTATCGTGAATGGTGTATTAACGGGTAGTTTTATTCAAGACGAAGTAGTTTGGTATAATAATTTAGAGAATTTGAATATTAGACTCTTTACTATTCCTATTGAAGACACCATTTATGCCTTTACACTTATTCTTATAAATTTATTGGTTATCAATTTATTAGAAACTAAAAAGAAAAAAACTATTTCAACAGTTCATCAATAGTAGTTCTTACTTTTTCGCTATTCCAATTGGCGGCACCACTTTCATCAATTATTATATTACCGTTCTTATCAATCAAAAAAGTTCTTGGAATAGATGGCACCTCAAATAATTTTGAATCTTTACTCATTTCTCTATACACTTTAAATGTATATTTATTTTTATCTAAAAACTTATTAATTTCACTGTACGGATCTGATGTAACAAACAAAAATACAACCTTGTCTTCATAATCATTATACAATTTTTGAATACTTGGCATTTCTGCAATACAAGGAGGACACCATGTTGCCCAAAAGTTTATAAAGACTACTTTTCCTTTAGCATCTTCAAAATCAAACACTTGTCCCTGTTCATCTTTTAATTTCCATTCATAACTTGATAGCTTAGTTAACTTTTCTTTGTTTTCAATAGATGGGCTAATTAATGCTAAACCCTTATTTAAAAAAACCTGAATAGGTTTTCTGGTTTGAGGAATAACAAGAATAGCAATGACTAATAAAAAAATTAGATTACTTAGTTGAGACTTTAAAAACTTCATGAAGTTAATTATAAAACATATTTATAGTAATGTAAATCTAATAAGAAAACATAAAAAAACCTCCTGCTTTAAGGAGGTTTTTTTTATAACAATATATAAATTTATTCTTCTTCGTCAGATTTATTTTCAATATCAGTTTCTAATAAATCTAATAATTTATGTGATTGAAGAAGATTATACCATTGAATTACTTTCTTAATATCACTCGCATAAACTCTATCTTCATCATAATCTGGTAAAACATCAAAGAAATATTCTTCAAGTTTATCTTTACTATCTTTAGCGTCGACACTGGTTTTCTGTCCATTTTCTTTCTGCTTTATATTCAAAAAGACTTGCTTTAAAGGAACCTCCTCTGTTAAAGTATAAATGGCAATTTCACTTAACACACTTACGTTTTGTTGCACGTTAACCGATAAACGTTTTCCATCAATCATTGATTCTGCAATAAAACCTGCACGTGTTTGTGCTACAAGTTTAAATAGTCCTGATTTTCCAGCAATCGCTATTATTTTTTCTAAGCTCATAAATTATTTTTAAAAACGGCAAATATCAATGCTTTGAACATTTTTTACAAGTATTATCGCTTCTTTTTTTGATCTGGGAAACGCATTCTATAGTCCACACTTATTTTACCTTTTGAAATGTTACCTAATCTGGCTTTTAACAATCGTCTTTTTAAGGCTGATAGTTTGTCTGTAAATAAAATTCCATCAATATGATCATACTCGTGTTGAATAACTCGAGCTATTAACCCATCAAATTCTTCAACATGAGCAATAAAATCTTCATCAACATATTCAATAGTTAGCTTTGGTTGTCTAAAAACATCTTCTCTTATGTCTGGAATACTTAAACATCCTTCATTAAAAGCCCATTCACTGCCTTCTTCTTTTATAATTTTGGCATTAATAAAAACACGTTTAAAATCCTTTAATGTGTTTTGCTCATCTGGTGTTAAATCATCATCTTCAGAAAACGGTACGGTATCAATAACAAATAAACGAATAGGAAGTCCTATTTGAGGTGCTGCTAAACCAACACCAAAAGCATTGTACATAGTCTCAAACATGTCTTCGATAAGTTTAGCAAGATTAGGATAATCTTTTGTAATTGATGTTCCCATTTTTTTTAAAACTGGGTCACCATAAGCTACTATTGGTAAAATCATTCTTCTTTTTTGATATTTTTATGCAAAAATACAATACTTAGCATTTATTGCTATAAATTATGCATAAAAAAACTCCTTTAAAAAAGGAGTTTTTTTATAATATTATGTGAGTTATTATTTCAGCACAACTATTTTTCTGGTAGTAGAACCACCTTCGTTAGAAATCTTTAGCATATATATACCATTAGCTAAATTAGCTGAAGCTATTTCAGTTTTATCTTGATTAGCTACAACGCTATGATATACTTGTTTTCCTGTTACGCTATAAATATTAATATCTGCCTTAATTGGTAAACCAAAAGATAGTTTAATATTAGCTCCTGCTGTTAAAGGATTTGGATAAACCTTTAAAGTTTCATTTAAAAATGCAAACTCGTCAACTGGTAAAGTACCTCCAGAGTAAGAACATGATGAATCAAAACCACTTGTTACAGTAAAATCTTGACCAACTATTGCTGGGCCACTTGTAAGATCATATCGTGAAGTTGTTTCAAAACAAAGCACTAAAGTAAATGTAGTAGTTGAATTAACCTCAATAGTTGTAGGCCTATCACCACAGAAAGATGTGGATGGTGGATAAGAAAAATATATCTGTGTTCCACCAGCAGATGTGGTTCCTGCATCAGGGCAAGCTTCAGCATTCATTTTGCTAAAACTAAAAATTGAAAAAATAATTAATAGGTAAATTTGTTTCATGGTTATTCGTTTGGATTTAACGAAATAAAAATAAACATTTTTTCTTACAATGAAAACATTTATTTGGTTATTTTGAATATAAATAGCTTTGCAAAATAAGCGTTGCGCTAATTTCATCAATAAGAGCTTTATTTTTTCTTTGCTTTTTATTCAATCCACTATCAATCATAGTCTTAAATGCTATTTTTGAAGTGAAGCGTTCATCTACACGTTTAATTTCTATATTAGGGAATAGCTTCTCTAACTTTTTTATAAAAGGATAAATATAAGATTCGCTTTCTGAAGGTGAATTATCCATTTGCTTAGGTTCACCTATCAAGAACAATTCTACCTGTTCTTTTGTTGTATAGTCTTTTAAAAAAGAAATTAATTCACTTGTAGCAACAGTAGTTAATCCCGAAGCAATTATCTGTAAGTCGTCAGTTACCGCTATTCCAGTTCTTTTTAAACCATAATCTATTGCTAATAAACGTGCCATAAATAAATTTTAAATAAAAATAAACAATAAAAAAAAAGGATGTCTTTTTTGACAACCTTTTTTAACTTAAGAGAGATAAGCTTAAATACTAAGCTACTTTTTCTTTATATATTTTTGGAAATAGCAAGTTTATATTTTGAACGTTTCTTACACGATTTAAATAAAGTCTAATATCACTATTAGTTCTAGCAATAACTTCATTTGTATTTTCAATTACAGTAGTTTCAGTTTTTTTAATGTTGTTAGAAAATTCTATAGTAATTTTAGAAGAAACTGTATTTACATTTAATTCATTAACAGTTACAACTTTTACCTCTGTATTTTTTGCTTGAGCATTTGCTACCGAGAAAGAAAGTAATAAAATTAATAATGTGTAAATTGTTTTCATTTGATTTGGGTTATTTTGATGAGTCAAATATATATACACATGAACCCTGATTCACAATAAATTAGTTGTAACCATTTAGATTTTCGATGATTAGAGATAGTACATATTTTTATCGATGAATAGATAAAATGCTGTATTTTTCCGCTTAAATAAACATAAAATGCATTTCATCGATAAAAATTTTTAGTTGAAAGGATAAAGTGAGAAAATATTTTTAATTATTCATCAAAACTTATGCGTTTCAACAGAAACTCAATTTATAATATGCCGTTAAACTTTTTATTTTAAACATAGATACTATCTTTGCTAAAAATTGAATTTAAATAATGACACAATTACAACAAATCATAGAGAAGGCTTGGGACAATAGAGAGCTTATAAAAGAAAATGAGACAATCTCAGCTATAAAAGAAGTTATATCTTTATTAGATTCTGGCAAACTTAGAGTTGCAGAACCAATATCTGATGGTTGGCAGGTTAACGAATGGGTAAAAAAAGCCGTTGTTTTATATTTCCCAATACAAACTATGGAAACCATAGAAGTTGGTCCATTTGAGTTTCATGATAAAATTCCATTAAAGAGAGGATATGCTGAAAAAGGCATTCGTGTTGTACCACATGCAGTTGCTCGTCATGGCGCATATATTTCAAAAGGAACCATTTTAATGCCAAGTTATGTGAATATTGGTGCTTACGTTGATGAAGGTACAATGGTTGATACTTGGGCAACTGTTGGCAGTTGCGCACAAGTTGGTAAAAACGTTCACTTATCTGGAGGTGTGGGTCTAGGAGGTGTTTTAGAACCTTTACAAGCTGCTCCAGTTATTATAGAAGACAATGCCTTTATTGGGTCGCGTTGTATTGTGGTTGAAGGTGTGCGGGTTGAGACAGAAGCAGTTTTAGGTGCTAATGTGGTTTTAACTATGAGTACTAAAATAATTGATGTTACTGGAGAAACTCCTATTGAATATAAAGGTAGAGTGCCAGCACGATCTGTTGTAATCCCTGGAAGTTATACCAAAAAATTTGCAGCTGGTGAGTTTCAAGTACCTTGTGCTTTAATCATAGGGAAAAGAAAAGAAAGTACTGATAAGAAAACATCTTTGAACAATGCACTTCGAGAAAATGATGTAGCAGTTTAACTAAATTGATAAAAACTGGTGATATATATTTGATGTATTGATGCACTATAAATTTTTAATTTACATATCATACAGTTACGCAATCCCTATTGGTAATCCTCTAGAAGAGGAGATTAACAAGCGTGGATATTCAGTTTATTGGTTTAGTGATTTAGAAGAAGGTGCTAAAGCATTGAAAAGTAAAAAGAATGTTTTTTATAATATTAGAGAAGCTATATCATATAATCCAGACATTATTCTTACAGTTACCGATAGTGTTCCTGATTTTTTTAGAGGACTAAAAGTACAGGTTTTTCATGGCTTTAATGCAGAGAAAAGACCAGAGAGCAAAAATGGTTTTGCTCATTTCAGGATAAGAGGTTTCTTCGATTTATATTGTACCCAAGGTCCCAACACTACAAAAGGGTTTAAGGAACAACAAAAAAAGAATCCCTATTTTGAAGTTATTGAAACTGGCTGGAGTAAGGTAGACCCATTATTCCCTATAGAAAATAAAGACATAAAAAATGATAAACCTGCTATTTTCATAGCATCAACATTTACCCAAAGGTTGAGTTTGGCTTATAATGAAGATGTTTTTAATGAAATTAAACGGCTTTCAGAAACTGGAGAATTCAAGTTCTTAATGGTTTTACATCCTAAATTACCAATAGAAATTATTGAAAAATGGAAGTCATTAAACAATGATAATTTTACTTTTTATGATACAACGGATTTAATTCCATTGTTTAAAAAGGCTGAAATTATGTTTTCTGATACTACGTCTGCAATCCAAGAGTTTTTACTTCAAAAAAAGCCTGTTGTAACATTCAATCATACTTTTAATCATAATTATTTAATTAATATAACAAAAGCTTCATTAATAGAAGAATCCTTAAATGAAGCTTTAACATATCCTGAAGATTTAATAAATAATATCTCTTTATATATTAATGAATTAAACCCATATTTCGACGGTAAATCTAGTGAGCGTATCATAACTACTACAATAGATTTTTTACATAAAGACAAAAGTTATCTAAAAAACAAACCTCTCAATTTTATTAGAAAATATAAAATCAGGAAACGTTTGAACTATTTCCCACTCAAAAGTTTCAATAGCCCCTATACCATAGAATTAAAAAACTAACATATGATTAAACTTTCTGCAGTTATTATAACCTACAACGAAGAAGAACATCTGGAAAAATGCTTGAGTTCGTTAATTGATGTAGCAGATGAAATTATTGTTGTTGATTCATTTTCAACAGATAAGACTCGTGAAATTTGTGAATCTTTTAATGTAACATTTCACCTGCATGCTTTTGAAGGCTATATTGAACAAAAAAACTATGCTTTCTCTTTAGCAAACTATGATTATATTTTATCTCTTGATGGAGACGAGGCTCTTTCAGATAATTTAAAATCAAGCATCTTAAAAGTGAAAGCTAATTGGCAATTTGATGGCTATTACTGTAACAGACTAAATAATTATTGCGGACAATGGATAAAACATTCCGATTGGTATCCCGATAAAAAATTAAGACTCATTAAAAAAGGCAGCGGTGAATGGAAAGGTATAAATCCACATGACACCTATACCTTAAAAAAAGGAATTAAATCAGGTAAACTAAAAGGAGATTTATTACACTGGATTTACAGGGATTATTCAGACCATAATTTAAAAGTAGAACAATTTTCAACAATTGCTTCTGAAGCTTATTATAAATTAGGCAAAAAATCATCCATTTGGAAGATACTTTGCAGACCAGCTTGGGCTTTCTTTAAAGCATATTTTTTAAGATTAGGTTTTTTAGATGGTTTAAATGGTTTGATTATTTGTATACAAACCTATAATGTAACTTTTTTAAAATATGTGAAGCTTTATAGACTTTGGAACACAAAACCTTAATTTATTTTTTTCCTAAAACCTTTTTCTTTAATCTTATTTTTCGATGAAATTTCTCTTGAAAAGCTTCAGTTTCTTTCCACATTAAATCGAATATTTTATTATAATTTTCACCTGAACACTTTGCGTATTCATCACTCATCACTTCAACCATAGATTTATGAATAGTGAGCTTTGAAAAGTTTTTAATTCTTGTTTCAAAATCCAATGGTTTAAAAAGCATTCTATTCAAATCAACTAAATAAAAATCATAGCTATCGCCATTCTTTTTTATTAAAGTATTCCCGGGAGAATGGTCAAGAAAAAGAATGTTTTTTTGGTGCAAACTATATGTAAACCTTGTAAATGCTCTTAAAATATTATCATAATCAGGAATATTAAAATCCTTTGTCAGCTCTCTGTATGTAAAATCACAATCTAAATTTTCACTAACATAAAAGCTTCTTTTAAAGAATAATAGTGTTGTATATTCAAAATAAGCAATAGGTTCTGGTGTACCTACTCCTAACTCAGTTAACTTATTTGCATATTCAAAAGATCTTTGCGCTTTGCTTTTCCTAAAAAACTTATAGACTATTTGATTTGCTAAATGAGGTACTTTAAACGATTTAATATTTAGTTCCCTGTCATTAACTTTAATAATCTTAATTTTATTTCTCTTTCCAACTCCACCACCATAACTATCAAAATTACGAGCAACATTAGTTAACAATTCTTTATATTTCTCTCCAAGTTTTGTATTGAAACACTTAAATTCTTTTCCTTCCATTTATTTTAATTAATTGTCTTTCAATTCAAGCTTAATAAGATTTTTCATCCTTTATTTTTACAAATTTATTTATTATCAAATTTCTTTAAACCAACTAAATAGTACAATAATATTTTTAATAGAAATTTGTATCATTGCAAAGATAAGTTTCAAAAATTAATATCTTAATGTTCAAGCATTTTTTAATCACTCGTTTTAACTTACGTCAATCAAATTGGACAACTAGTAAAAACAGCAAAGCTGTTCTCACAGATGAGTGGCATGAAAACAGGTTTAAACTTTTTATTGATTTTTGTTTTCATAGTGTAGCATCACAAACCAACAAAAACTTTGAATGGTTGGTGTTTTTTGACACAACAACCCCTGAGAAATTCAAAAAAGTAATTACTGATCTTGAAACTAAAATGGAGAATTTTAAACCTCTATTTGTTGATGGAATGAGTCAGTTTTTGCCTAGTATAAAAGAATATGTAAAATCTTGTAATGAAGATTATATCATTACTAGCCGATTAGATAATGATGACTGTATAAGCAATTTTTATATTGAAGAAATACAAAAACAATTCAATAAGCAAGATTTTACAGCAGTTGATTTTGTTGACGGCTATACCATTCAAACACAACCTGTTGTAAAGATTGGAAAAAGGTTCGACCAATACAATCCTTTCATTTCTTTAATTGAAAAAAATAAGAATCCAAAAACTGTTTGGTCTATAAGACATTCGCATTGGAAAAGGGAAAAAAATGTGATTCAGTTAAAAGAAAAACGTGTTTGGGCATCAATAATACACCAAGAAAATAAAATAAACGCCTTTTTAGGATACGGAAATATAACTGCATCTGAATTATTCGAAACTATTAAAATAGATTTCAAACAAGAAATTTTCATTAAAGAGCATGCAATTCCTTATACAAAATGGCGCATACAAAGTACAGCAAACTTAATTTCTTCCATTTGGAATTATAGCTTTAAAAAAATCAAAAGAAAATTAGGTATTTATAAATTCAAATAACTTGTATTTCATATTTTATGAATGAAGAAATAAATAAAGCATTACAAACCTTAAAAGAAGGTGGACTTATACTTTATCCAACCGATACTGTTTGGGGAATTGGTTGTGACGCAACAAATAGTGAGGCCGTAGAAAAAGTTTTTAAGCTAAAACAGCGAAATGACAGTAAAGCATTAATTTGCTTAGTTGCTGATGATAGAATGCTTAAAAAATATGTAAAAAAGATACCTGATGTAGCATTTGATATTTTTGACGTTTCTGAAGAGCCAATAACCATCATTTATGATGATGCACAAAATTTAGCCAAAAACCTTATCGCAGAAGATAACACAATTGCTATAAGAATCCCTGATGATGATTTCTGCTTTCAATTATTGAGACGCTTTAACAGAGCGATAGTTTCTACTTCCGCCAATATAAGTGGAATGCCTACACCAAAATCATTTAAAGAAATATCTCAAGAGGTTTTAAAAGGTGTAGACTATGTTGTAAATTTGCACCACGAAAAAAATTGTAGCAAACCATCATCTATTATCAAATTAAGTAATGATGGAGTTGTTAAAATTATAAGAGCTTAGAATCTCAAATAACAGGTAGCAAATTCAAACAAGTAATAGGTGTTTTGAATTTGATCATTTGAATTTAATTAATGAACTGCAAGAACGCTTTACAACACAATATCTTTAAGATAATATCTCAATCTGCTAAAGAGCTAAATTTAGACAGCTATGTAATTGGTGGTTTTGTGCGCGATTATATATTGCAACGTGGCCTTACAAAAGATATTGACATTGTTGCTATTGGAGATGGTATTCAACTTGCTTTACAGGTTGCTAAAAATCTCCCAAATAAACCCAAAGTACAGGTATTTAAAACCTATGGCACAGCAATGTTGATTTATGATGATATTGAAATTGAATTTGTTGGAGCCAGAAAAGAATCTTATACCGAAACCAGTAGAAATCCTATCGTAGAAAATGGTTCTTTAGAAGACGACCAAAATAGAAGAGATTTCACAATAAATGCATTGGCATTAAATTTAAAAGAAGAATGTTTTGGTGATTTGCTAGATCCCTTTAATGGTATTCAAGATTTGAAAGACAAAATCATTCGTACTCCTTTAAATCCGGATATTACATATAATGATGATCCATTACGTATGATGCGTGCCATTCGCTTTTCAACACAACTAAATTTTAAAATTGAACAAGCTTCATTAAAATCCATTTCAAAAAATAAGCACCGCATTCAAATAATAACAAACGAACGTATTGTTGTTGAGCTTAATAAAATTTTAGAAAGCAAAAACCCATCCTTTGGTTTTACTTTACTTGAAGAGACAGGGCTTCTGGATTATATTTTACCAGAACTAACAGCTTTAAAAGGTATTGATGAAGTAGAAGGTCAACGACACAAAGATAATTTTTATCACACGCTTGAAGTCGTAGATAATATTTCAGAAAACACCACTGATTTATGGTTGCGTTGGGCAGCATTACTGCATGATATTGGAAAAGCACCAACTAAAAAGTTTAGCAAAAAAGTTGGCTGGACTTTTCATGGCCATGAGTTTGAAGGCTCAAAAATGGTATATCATTTATTCAAACGGTTAAAAATGCCATTAAATGAAAAAATGAAATTTGTTCAAAAAATGGTACTCATGAGCTCAAGACCTATAGTTTTGGCCAATGATGAAGTTACAGATTCTGCTGTTCGTAGGTTGGTATTTGATGCAGGCGAATTTGTTGATGATTTAATGACACTTTGTGAAGCTGATATTACAACCAAAAATCCTAAAAAATTCAATTTGTATCATAATAACTTCAAGATTGTTCGTGAGAAAATTATTGAAGTTGAAGAGCGTGATCATGTACGTAATTTTCAGCCACCAATTTCTGGTGAAGAAATTATGGAGACTTTCAATTTAAAACCATCAAGAGAAATTGGCATCATTAAAGAGGCCATTAAAGAAGCTATTCTTGAAGGAGACATTCCTAATGAACATGAAGCAGCTTATCAACTTATGTTAAATGAAGGCAAACGTTTAGGTTTAATAGTCAATAATCAGAAATGATAAGGTTAGTTAGAACTAATTCTGAAAATTCAGATTTTATAAATCTAGTTAAAGACTTAGATAACTTTTTAAAAATTACGGATGGTGATGAACATGAGTTTTACAATCAGTATAACAATATAGATGTTATAAAACATACCGTTGTGGCTTATTTTAATGAAGAACCTGCTGGTTGTGGCGCTTTTAAAATGTTTGAAAAGGATTGTGTAGAAATAAAGCGCATGTTTACAAATTCAAACTTCAGAGGAAAAGGTGTAGCTTCTAAAATATTAAAAGAATTAGAAATTTGGGCTAAGGAGTTAAACTACAAATCCTGCATTTTAGAAACAGGAATACGTCAAACTGAAGCTGTAGCTTTTTATAAAAAAAACAATTACACATTAATTCCAAATTACGGTCAATATACAAACGTTTCAAACAGTTTATGTTTTAAAAAAATGCTTTCATAATATGAAAAAAGACAACAAAAAAGTTATTTATTGGTTATTAACTGGTTGCTTACTTATATTCATAATGGTAGTTGTAGGTGGCATAACCAGACTAACACATTCTGGATTATCCATTTCAAATTACAAATTAATTTCTGGTGTAATTCCACCAATGAATGATGTTGAATGGCAAGAAGCTTTTAATTTATATAAACAATATCCAGAATATCAAAAGCTTAACAATCATTTTAATCTCCAGGATTTTAAAGACATTTATTTTTGGGAATGGTTGCACAGACTTATAGGTCGTTTTATTGGTTTGGTTTTCTTTTTTCCTTTTTTATACTTTTTAGTTACAAAACAACTCACAAAACCAACTATTAAAAAGGCTATTGTTTTACTTGGTCTTGGTGCTTTTCAAGGGTTTATGGGTTGGTATATGGTAAAAAGTGGTTTGGTTGATAGTCCAGATGTAAGTCATTACAGATTGGCAGCTCATTTAATAACTGCTTTTATAACTTTTGCATATACTTTTTGGGTCGCGTTAGATTTAATGTTTCCAAATAAAAAGGAAATCAATGTAGATTTCAGAAATTTTATAAGATTTTCTCTAGTAATTTTACTACTTCAAATAATTTATGGTGCGTTTGTAGCTGGTTTAGATGCCGGTTTTATACATAATCATTGGCCAATGATGAGCGAAGGCAAATTTATGCATGAAACCGTTTTTATTGAACAACATCCTTGGTATAAAAACTTTTTAGAAGGTAAAAGTGGGGTTCAATTTGCACATAGAATCTTAGCCTATTTGGTTGTTATTGTGATTATTGCTATTTGGCAAAAGTCAAAAAAAATAAGTTTAACAAGTATGCAATCTAAAGGAATATACTCCTTATTAATAATAGTTGCCATTCAGTTTTTATTAGGTGTGTTTACCATTTTATTACAAGTTCCGGTTTCGCTTGGTGTAGCGCATCAAATAGGAGCTTTTGTTTTACTAAGTAGCATGATATTTACTTTACATCGCTTTAGTAAATAGTTGAAAACCGTTACCTTTGCAAAATAAAAAATTACTATGATTTACAGGTTTAGAGTTATTCTCGATAATGATACAGATGAAGATGTGTTTCGTGATTTAGAAATTCAAGAAACTGATACTTTAGAAGATTTACACAATGCTATTACTCAATCATTTGGGTTTGATGGAACAGAAATGGCTTCATTTTATGTAAGTGATGATATGTGGAATCAAGGTGAGGAAATTTCATTATTCGATTTAAGTGATGATAGCTCTGCAAAATTAATGAGCGATACAATAATAAACAGTATTGTTTATGAAATGCAGCCTAAATTAATTTATGTTTACGATTTCTTTAATTTATGGACTTTTTATGTAGAATTAGCCGAAATTATTGAGGAAATTGATGGAGCAACCTATCCTAACTTAATGTTCTCTAAAGGACAAATCCCCGATGTAGCTCCTGAAAAATTTTTTGAATCAGAAGATATTGATGATTTTGACGAGTTTGAAAATGATTTAGATATAGACGATTATGATAATTTAGATTTTGATGAAAACTGGAATTAAAGTTTTCATTTAAATTTCTGAAGGATTTACATTTTCATAATTTCTCAACACATAGGCCAGCGCATTTTTTATAATATCTCCCATAGATTTACAGCGCTTAAATTTAACGTCAAGCGTATATTCATATATTTTAGACTTCAACATATCAACATTCTCTTTTGTTGAAATGGTATCATGGGTCATACATTTTAGCAGGTTTTCAATTCTGGTATGATAACTTTTAAAACGCTTTGCAATAATGGATCGCTCTTCAATTTTATATTGGTCTATTGATAATTTTTGAAAACTATCAGTCACTAATTTAACCATGGTGAAATTTTCTTTAAAAAACTGTGGTCTATAAATATTAATCTTTCCTTCGTAAGATTGTTGGTCGAAATCTATAGCTCGTATTTTATAAACAACTTGGTCAAAATCATGCGTTGGAACAATTACATAATTATAAGAGCGCATATCTCCCAAAAGCCTAATCATACAACGTTCGTTAAACTTTACAAACTCTTTGGCTATTTGGGATTTTTCATATTTAGAACATTTTGGCAACATGTTTTTAATAAATTCATCTCCAGGTATTCCAGAAATATGCTCTTCTATTAAGGTGTCTTTATAAACAAGAAAATTTAAATTATAAGGAGATAACATATGCTCAAGTTCTAACCCATAAACCCTTGAAGCATCAGCCTTTTTAATATAGAAATACGTAAAATTATCATTTAAAATATTTCTTACTTTAATGCGGAATGGTTTAGAATTTCCAAAAGTACAGTAATCAATAGCATCCACATTTAAAAATGGAATAGAACTTTCATTACCATCAGAATGTAAAATAGAATAGACTTTTTTCAAGCTTAAATCTATCTCTTCTCGCTCGTATTCACTGTAATAAACCCGAATCCAAAGTGTATCATTTTCAAATTTATCATACACTGTAATTGAGCCTTGAAACCTTAATAAATCATCATAAAATATTGGAAGTTTTATATTTCGGTTATATTCAGAAAGATAATCATGCAACTCATCGCTCACAGAATAAGACGGTTTCTTTTTAGAAATTTTTAAATCTTCCATTACTATTAAACTATTGAAATTTAAAACTTAATTTTATAAAGTTTATGTAACAAATTTACATAACTATCGTCATATTTTTTAACTAACCTGTTGATTTTAGCTCAACGCCAAAAAATAAAATATCTTGGAGTCAATCCTTACAATTAACAATCTAACAAAAAAATTTGGTTATTTAACGGCTGTTAAAGATTTATCCTTTACTATAAATAAAGGAAATGTTTATGGCATTTTAGGGCCAAACGGAAGTGGAAAATCCACTACATTAGGAGTTGTTCTTAATGTTGTTAACAAAACATCTGGTAATTTTCATTGGTTTGATGGCAATACCTCAACACATAATGCACTTAAAAAAGTTGGAGCAATAATAGAGCGCCCAAACTTTTACCCATATATGACTGCCTACCAAAATTTAAAATTGGTTTGCAAAATTAAAGAAGTTGATTATAGTAAAATTGAAGAGAAGCTTAAACTGGTTGAGTTAATTGATAGAAAAGACAGTAAGTTCAGCACCTTTTCATTAGGTATGAAACAGCGTTTGGCTATTGCCTCTGCCCTACTAAACGACCCTGAAATTTTGATTTTAGATGAGCCAACAAATGGTTTAGACCCTAAGGGAATTCATCAAATAAGAGAGATTATAAAGGAAATTGCCAGTACTGGCACTACCATTTTATTGGCATCTCATTTACTTGATGAAGTTGAAAAAGTGTGTACTCATGTAGTTGTTTTAAGAAAAGGAGAAAAACTATATTCTGGCAGAGTAGATGAAATGATTACCAGTTTTGGTTTCTTCGAATTAAAGTGTGACAAACAAGATGAACTTGTTGAATTTTTAAAATCTCATAGTTCTTTTGGAACCATAAAAGTGAAGGATAATTTAATTACTGCTTTTTTAAATGAACCTTTAGAATCTGCATATTTTAATAAATTATTGTTTGAAAAAGGCTTTACATTATCACATTTAGTACAACGTAAAGAAAGTTTAGAAGAACAATTCTTAACACTAACCAACAACCAATAAATAACATGTACAGATTATTAAATATAGAATTTCAAAAATTAATGCACAGTAGAGCAAGTAAGGTATTAATAATAACTTATTTTGTGTTGCTAACTTCTATTGCGCTTATTGCAGCCATAAAATTTGATATTGGCCCTATTAAATTTCATTTAGCTGAAATGGGGATTTTTAATTTCCCTTATATATGGCATTTTAATGCTTATATCGCAGCTATTTTCAAGTTATTTTTAGCTATTGTAATTGTTTCTATGATGGCTAATGAGTACAGTAATAAAACCTTGAAACAAAACCTTATTGATGGATTAAGTAAAAAGGAGTTTATCTTATCAAAATTTTATACCGTTATAGTATTTTCATTGGTTTCAACAATATTCTTGTTTGTTGTTTCTTTAATTCTTGGGTTAATATTTTCAAATTATACTGAATTAACTATTGTCTTCTCAGATTTAGAGTTCCTTTTAGCGTTTTTCGTCAAATTAGTAGGATTCTTTTCATTTTGTTTATTCTTGGGGATTTTAGTAAAGCGTTCAGCTTTTGCGTTAGGATTTCTATTTGTCTGGCAATTTATTGAAGGTATTGTTTTTGGAATTTTACGTTGGAAAACTGATGCCGAATTTGCTACCAGCATCATGCGCTTTTTACCATTAAATTCCATGTCCAACTTAATAAAACAACCTTTTTCACGGCTAAGTGCCGTTCAATCTGTTGCAAATCAAGTTGGCGAAAAATTTGATTTTGATTATGCTGTTCACTGGCATGAAATTGCTATTGTTTTAATATGGACTGCTATATTTATCTTTTTATCGTTCAGATTGTTAAAAATGCGTGATTTATAATATCTTTTGATAGCTTTGCTATCGAAGATGAATAAAATTGTACTGTTAATATTTCTTTTTTTTGGCATAAATAACTATAGCCAAAGTGAGGCAGCTAACTGGTATTTTGGTTATGGTGGTGGTATTCGCTTTAACCAGATTTCAAATAATGTTTCCTCTGTTAATGATGGTCAGTTATTTACCAATGAAGGTTGTGCTTCAATTTCTGACGATACTGGTAATTTGTTGTTTTACACAGATGGAACTTCTGTTTGGAACAAAAACCATGTAATTATGCAAAATGGTTCTGGCTTATTTGGTGATTCCTCAAGTACTCAATCTGCTATTATTGTTCCAAAACCGAATGACATAAACATCTATTATATTTTCACTGTTGATAATTGGTTAGATGGTGTAAATCATGGTTTAAATTATTCCGTAGTGGATATGTCTCTTAACTCTGGCTTAGGGAGTATTACTAATAAAAATATTAATTTATTAATAGAAAGCTCTGAAAAAATAACAGCTGTTTTAAAAGATTGTATTACTAAGTCTATCTGGGTTGTTACATTCTCATCAGAAGATGGTAGTTCAAGTTCTTTTAACACATATCATGCTTTTGAAGTTAATTATTTAGGAGTTAATCCAGTTTCTGAAAAAACAACTTTTAATCTACTTGTAACAGATGCCAGAGGGTATTTAAAATTGTCTCCCGATGGCACAAAAATGGCTTCTGCTAATGTACAAGACGGGTTGTTTTTATATGATTTTGATACATCAACAGGTAAAGTTAGCAATGAAACAAAATTAACAATTCAAGGCACTAGTCGTTATCCATATGGATTGGAATTCTCTCCAAATAGTCAACTTTTATATGTGCATGCTTCAAATAATTTTTTCAGTCAAGGAAATAACGACGATCAAATTGCATCAAATCATACCTCATCATTAATACAATATAATTTGTTAGATCCCAATATTCAAAATTCTGCAATTGTAATTGATAACAGAAATTTATATAGAGGCGGATTACAATTAGGTCCAAATGGGAAAATTTACAGAGCTTTAAACTCGACTTACAATGTTGGGCTACCATATTTAGGTGTTATTAATAATCCTGATAATTTAGGTTTAGGCTGTAATTATGTTCATAATGGCATTAATATTTCCCCAAATTTATCAGCTCAAGGGTTACCTCCATTTATAGCTTCCTTTTTTAACACACAAATAGATATTATTAAAAATGGTGAAAGTAGCACTAACTTAGAACTTTGTGATGGAGATATTTATAATCTAAAATCAGAAGATATTTTAGGAGCAACTTACATATGGAAACAAGATGGAAACCCATTAACCGAAACATCCTATGATTTAGAAGTTTCAAGTAGTGGTCATTATGAAGTTTACATAGATCCAAATAATGGAGACTGTGCAATTGAAGGGCAAGCTTATGTTACTTTTAACGAGAACCCTCAAGCTTTTAACACAACAATACTTCAATGTGATGAAGACGGAACAAAAGATGGTTTTACTATTTTTAATTTAAATGAAGCTAATAATAGTTTAACAGGTAGTTTTCAAGACATATCAACAAAGTTTTATACTGATATTGCTCGATTAAATGAGATATCAAATCCAGATATATATAGTAATATAAGTAATCCTCAAACTATTTACGTTGAAGTTGTTAATGACAGAACAGGCTGTTCAACCAATGCAGAACTTGTTTTAACTGTTAGTGTAACAGATTCAAATAACACGCAATTAATTGCCTGTGATGATGACGGTATTGAAGATGGGTTTTACGATTTTAATCTTAGAAATGCTGATTCTGATATTGTTAATGGTCTTCCTTCAGGCTTAGTAATTAGTTATTATGAAACTTATGAAGATGCATTGATCGAGCAAAACAATTTAGGAGAATCATTTACCAATACAACTCCTTACACCCAAACCATTTTTGCTCGTGTTGAAAATACAAACAACTGTTATGGTATAAGTGAATTGCTCCTAACAGTAAATAAATTACCTGAAATTTCACCTAATGACGTCGCTTATTATTGTTTAAATAAATATCCACAGTTTATAACTATAAACGCAGGTCTATTAAATGATTCCCCAGATAATTACTCATATGCTTGGTCAACTGGAGAAACTACGTTTTCTATTCAAGTAAATGAACCTAAAACATACTCAGTAACAGTTACTAATTCAAATAATTGCTCAAAAGAGAGAATAATTACTGTAGAAGCTTCTAACAAAGCTACTTTTGAATCTATTGATGTTCTAGATGCTACCCAAAATAACATTGTTACAGTTTTAGTTTCAGGCGAAGGTGTTTATGAATTTTCTTTAGTAGATTCCAACAATATGCCTTACAGACCCTATCAAACCAGCAATGTTTTTGAAAATGTAGCCCCAGGTTTTTATACTGTTTATGTTAAAGATATTGAAAACAATTGTGGAACTGTGAATAGTTTATTTTCAGTAATTGGATTTCCCAAATACTTCACTCCAAACAATGATGGTGTGAATGATACTTGGCAGGTTTATGGTGTTTCAAATGTTTTTCAACCAAATTCTAAAATATTTATTTTTGATCGTTTTGGAAAGCTTTTAAAACAATTAAAGCCTTCTGATAGAGGTTGGGATGGTTCATTCAATGGTAAAGTACTTCCGACAGATGATTATTGGTTTTCTGTCACCTTACAAGATGGAAGGGTTTTTAAAAGCCACTTTACCTTAAAAAATTAAAACATAAAGGTCAGAAAACAAGTAAAAAATGCATTTTGTCTGATTTATTTTGCATTTCATCTAAATTTTATCTATTTTTCGGCCGAAAATAATCATAGAACTTTAAGTTTTTTAACCCAAATAAAACTTAGTGAAAAGACACCTACATAATTTTAGCTTTTTGCTTCTACTCTTTTGTAGTTGTAGTGTTGTATACTCACAAAAAATAACTGTTGATACTTCCGTTCCATTAAACCAACTTATTTTAGATAACCTTTTTGAAGGTTGCGTTGAAATTTCAAATGTAACCTCAACTGTAAATGGTAATACTTATGGATTTCCCAGTTATGCATATTTTAATAAATCAAGCTCCAATTTTCCTTTCCAAGACGGAGTCATGCTCTCTACTGGAAATGCTGCTTCTGGAGGAAATACTCCTATAAATACAACACTTAACGAAGGATCAAATTCTTGGGGTGCAGATGCAGATTTGGAAGCTGCTTTAGGAATTACCAACACCCTTAATACCACATCCATAGAATTTGATATTATGTCTATATCAAGTTCCATTCAATTTAATTATCTATTTGCTTCTGAAGAATATTCTGGTGTAAATATTTGTAATTTCTCAGATGGTTTTGCCGTATTAATTAAAGAAACTGCAAGTGCCGGTCCTTATCAAAATATAGCATTAGTTCCAGGAACTGGAGAAGCAGTTACTACTACAACCATACACGACGAAGTTATTGGTTTAAATAATTGTCCTGCCAAAAACGAGCAATATTTTGATGGTTATAGTATAGGAGACACCAATTATGATGGAAGAACGGTTCCTTTAACAGCAACAACAGCCATAATTCCATATACATTATACCATATTAAACTAGTCATTGCCGATCAAGGTGATTATAAATCAGATTCTTCTGTTTTCATTAAAGGTATTAGTGTTAATGAAGTTGATTTGGGTAATGATATTAGTACATGCTTAGGTTCTGCTACTTTAAATGCCGATATACAAAATCCTCAAGCAAGTTATGCTTGGTATTTAAATAATAATTTAATTCCCGGAGCAAATAACCCTACATTAAATGCTGTTCAAAATGGAACATATCGAGTTGAAGTGAGTGTTCCATTAAATACTAAAACCTGTATTCTTGAGGATGAAGTTATAGTAACTTTAAATACCGAACCTGTTATTAATCCTATTTCAGATTTTCAGTTATGTGACGACTTAAGTGGAGATGGTGTAGAAATTTTTGATTTACAAAATAAAGTTTCAAATATAATAAGTATACTTCCTGCAGGGAATTATAATTTAAAATTTTACTATAATGAAACAGAAGCCAGAAACAATACAAACGAAATAATAACACCAATTCCAAACAGTTCAAATCCGCTAGAAATTTATGTTTCTATTGAAAACACAAATACGGGTTGTTTTTCTTACGCACCTTTTAATTTGGTTGTAAATACTTTACCAACTATTAGCACACCTTCACCTCTTGATGTATGTGATAATGATGGCACACCAGATAACATTACAGCCATAGATTTAACAACCAAAAATGATGAAATTACAGCTGGTGATCCTAATTTATCAGTAACTTATCACTTTTTACAAAATGATGCTAATTCAGGGAATAATCCAATTAGCATTCCATATACTAATAGTACAACACCAACTTCTTTTTCTGTTTTTGTGAGAGTTCAAAATACTTTAACAGGTTGTTTTACAACAACAACATTAGATGTTAATGTAAGAAACAGTCCTGATGTTTCCACAGACATACAATATATCGATGCTTGTGATGCTGACCATGATGGTTTTGCCAATTTTGATTTAACCCAAGTAATTAATAACGTATTACAAGGTTTAACTGGTGTAACACCATCTTTTCATTTTACTTATGACGAAGCTGAATCTGGAACTAACGCTATAGTAAACCCTAATAGTTTTGATAATACAACAGAAAATGTCCAAGAAGTTTATCTTAGAATTGAAGATGATATTACAAAATGTCCAACAATAGTACCTGTTCAGGTTCATACCAATTTATTATTAACAGGAACAAATATTGAAGATTACGCTTTATGTGATGATGAGACTAATGATGGAATTGGAGATTTTTATCTCAACGTAGTTTCAGGATTTATTGCAAATGATATTCCTAATATTGACATTACTTTTTATGAGAGTCAAACCGATTTAGACAGTAATACAAATCCAATAGACGAAACAGTTCCTTACACTGCAACAAGTCCTAAAATCTTATATATTGATTTAGAAAATACTGCAAGTGGTTGCCATGAAAAAAGCGAAATAAAATTATTGGTCAATCCTATTTTGTTATTTAAACCAGCCGCACCAGTTCCTTATTGTGATACTGACCAAGATGGTGTAGTTAATGTAGATTTACATTCATTGGACGATACTGTGACTAATGGTAATACCGATTTTGAAGTTCATTATTTTTTAACAGAACAGGAAGCTATAGATAATAACATTAATAACGAAATATATACTTATTCTGTTTCTGGCACTCAAACCTTTTATGCCAGAATTGTAAATATTGCATCTGGCTGTCATACAGAAAATTCATTTGATATAACAATAAATCCTGCTCCTTCGGTTTCACAACCAAATAACATAATAGAATGTGATAACGATCAGGATGGTTTTTATGTGATAAATCTGCAGAATAAAATCCCTGAAATTGTTGCTGATCCTACCAATTTAGATATTGATTTTTTTACATCTTTAAACGATGCTCAAACAGATACAAATCCAATATTAAATCCATCCGCTTACAATTCAAACACACAAACAATCTATGTTAGAGTTGAAAATACAAATGGCTGTTCCATTATAACTAGTTTTAATGTTATTGTAAGTACGCAACCAGTATTCACAAATATTAGTAATTACGAAACCTGTGAAAGTGATGGTGATGAAAAAGCAGAGTTTTTATTTTCTGATAAAGATGGTGAAATCTTAAATGGCCAGACTGGTAAAGAAGTACTCTATTTTGAAGATTCTAATTATACAATTCCTATTCCCAAAAATAGTTTATACACAAATATTTCAAGTCCTCAACCCATATATGTAAGAGTTCAAAACATTGCAAACACGAATTGTTCTGGAGACTCTTCTTTTACAATATTAGTATCATCAAACCCCGTTTATAACACAGATTTTGAAGGTTATTTAATTTGTGATGACAGCAGTAATGATGGTAAAAATGTTTTTGATTTAAACGAAAAAATTACAGAAATATCTCAAGGAGCTACAGGTAATTTAAATATTTCATTTCATACCACATTACAAAACGCAGAAAATAATACAGCTGCATTACCATTGCAATACACTAATGCAACTAATCCTCAAACTTTATATGTCAGAATTCAAGAAGCAAATTCCTCTTGTTATCTAATTGAAGAGCTAGGAATTAATATTATTGCAGCACCCGATGTAACAGATGCAGCTCCATTTATTCAATGTGATACAGATTATGATGGTATATCAATTTTTAATTTAAATGATGCAGATTTTGAACTTTTAGACAGAGTTACAACAGATTTGGTTGTAACCTATTTTGAAAACGTAGAAGACGTTGAAGATGCAACAAAAGAAATAGCAAACCCAAGTGCCTATAACAATTTAACTAGTTCGCAAACAGTTTATATAAAAATTACAAATACACTTACTGAATGCTATACGGTTAAACCTTTAAATTTAATTGTTAACACACCGCCTACAATAAATCAAATTGGCACCATTGAAACCTGTGACAATGACACAAATACTTATGACCTCTCACAGGTAAATTCAATGATTACAAATGATGATATAAACAACCTCTCTATTAGTTATCACAACTCCATGAATGATGCTCAAAATAATAACGCATCTGTTCCTTATATTTTTAATTATACCAATGATTTTTATACTTTTTTCACTAGAATTGAAAATATTAATACGGGTTGCGTTTCTATAGTATCATTCAATTTACAAATAAATCCAAATCCTGTTGCTGTACAACCTTCAAACTTATTTGATTGTGATGATGACTATGATGGTTTTATGGAATTTGACTTATCACAACAAAACAACACTATTATCGGGTCAGAAAATCCAAATAATTTTTCAGTTACCTATTACACAACACCTACTGATGCTGAAAATGGTAGTAATCCATTAAATAATATACATTCGGCCTATGATGGTGAAGTAATTTTTGCAAGAATGGAAAATATTTCAACAGGTTGCTTTGACACGACTTCATTTAGCACTACTGTATATCCTTTACCAGTTATAAATGTTGAAGATGTTGTACCATTATGTGTAAACGATTTACCATTAATAATTAATGCAGACACAGGAAATTCTGGAGATACTTATTTATGGTCTACAGGTGAAACATCGAATGAAATTCAACTTATGCCTGAAGACTTGGGTGATTATTGGGTAACAATTACAACTCCTAATGATTGTAAAGCCACTAAACCTTTTTCTGTGATTGAATCAGAAGAAGCAACTATAAATTTTACAACAACAATAGATTTTGCTGACCCTAACAGTATAACTGTTAATGTAAGTGGTATTGGTTCTTATGTCTATATTTTAGATAATGGAGAACCTCAAACTTCAAATGTTTTTGAGAATGTAACTTTTGGTCCTCATACAGTTACCATAAGAGATCTCAATGGTTGTAAAGATGTTTCAAAAGAAGTAGTAGTTATTGATGTTCCAAAATTTGTAACACCAAATAATGATGGCTATTTTGATACTTGGCAAATAGTAGGCATTGAACAACTTCCTGGAACTGTGGTATATATTTATGACAGGCATGGCAAACTAATAAAAACTTTACCATCTACATCCATAGGTTGGGATGGAACTTATAGAGGCGCAAACATGCCATCAGATGATTATTGGTTTTTAGCCAAAGTAAAAAAAGATGGGGTTGACTTTGATGTAAAAGGTCATTTTGCTTTAAAGCGTTAAAATATTAATTCATTAAATACAAGTAGTTATATTTGTAATAACTTAATAAATTTAATGAAGCCTCTTTTTTTTATATGTTTTCTTATTGTTTGCATATCCTCATTTGGTCAAAATGTTCAAGTAAATAGTCAAACCTATACACCTCAACAACTTATTGAAGATATTTTAATTGACAGTAACTGCATTACCAACGTTGTTGTAACTAATATAGTTGGAGGAAATTTTGGTGGAACCGACCAAAGTTATGGCTATTTTGATGCTACAGGAACAACCTTCCCTTTTCAAAGCGGTATTGTTTTAAGTACCGGTAAATTAGCCAATGTTGAAGGTCCAAACAATACTCTAAGTGACGATAATGCTACAAATTGGGTTGGTGATAACGATTTAGAATACGTTTTAAACGAAAACAATACCATAAACGCTACCATTATTGAATTTGAATTTACCGCTATTGTTTCACAAATTAGTTTTAGATACCTTTTTGCTTCAGAAGAATATCAAATCAATAATGCAAACACCTGTCAATATTCAGATTTGTTTGGGTTTTTAATTCGAAATGTCAACGATACTCAGTATGAAAATATTGCTCTAATTCCCAACACTCAAACACCTGTAAAAGTAACAACAGTTCACCCAAATATACCAAATGGTTGTTCAGCGCAAAATGACACTTATTTTGGTAGTTGGAACAATTCAAGTGCTCCAATAAACTTTAATGGTCAAACTGCCATATTAACAGCAACCGCAAGCACAGTTCCAAACGAAACCTATCATGTAAAATTAGTAATTGCAGATGAGCAAAATTACCGTTATGATTCTGCTGTGTTTTTAGAAGCCGGAAGTTTTGAATTAAGCACAGATTTAGGTGTTGATAGATTATTTTCTACCAACAATCCACTTTGTGAAAATGAAACATTGCTGCTAAATGCAAATGAACCTGGAAATAATTCATACAAATGGTTTAAAGATGGTGTTGAAATTATAGGCGAAACTAATAATACCTATACCGTTATTGAAGCTGGAACTTATACCGTTGAAGTCACTTTAAATAACAGTTGTGTAGCTTATGGAAACATTACTGTAGAATATTCTGAAAAGCTTCAAACTACAGAAGTCTTTCTTGACACTTGCGATAATGATACCGATGGTTTAACCTTTTTTGATTTACGTTTGGCTGACCAATTTTTTACGCTAAATGGATTTCCTCTTTTACCTGTAATTGATTATTATTTAACAGAGAATGATGCCATTCAAAATACAAATCCAATTGATTATCCTAATAGTTTTATTAACACAACACCAATACAAGTTATTTTTGCTAGACTTGAAAATGAATATGGCTGTTCGGCTGTTGAACCATTAACTCTTCGCGCTAACTACACAAGTTCAAACGTTAACTCTTTTATAGCTTGTGATGATGATAGTGATGGATTTACATTATTTAATTTAAATGAATTGAGAGATCAAATAAGACCTGAAGTTTCACAAAGTTCAAATATTACGTTTTATAGCACTTATGAAGATGCAGCTAATAATACCAATCAATTAACTGACTCATATTTAAATACAACAGCATATTCGCAAGAAATCTATGTAAAAGCACAAGAAATATATTGTGAACTATTTACAACCATCAATTTAATTGTAAACAATTCACCCAAACTATTACAAAATGAAACTGTAACATATTGTTTAAACAGCTATCCTGAAACCATAACTATAGATTCTGGTCTTTTAAATGGCTCTGGTAACAATCCTATGTATGAATGGGTTTTTAATAACAACCCCATCAGTAATTTAGATAGTATTGATATAAACGAAACTGGAACTTATACAGTAAATGTTACATTTCCAAACGGATGTTCTTCTAGTAGAGATATTATTGTAAACCCTTCAAATGAAGCTACCATTCAGTCAATTAATATAAAACAAGCCTCTTCAAATAATACAGTCACAATTAATGTTTCTGGTGAGGGTGATTATCAATATGCTCTAGACATTCCAATATTTCAGGATGACAATTTATTTTCAAATGTAAAACCAGGTTTTCATACCGTTTATGTTTACGATATTAATGGTTGTGGAACAATAGAAGAAGAAATTTCTGTTTTAGGGTTTCCAAAATTTTTAACCCCAAATAATGATGGAAACCATGACACATGGAAACCATATGGTATAAATGAACAATTTAACTCAAATATTGATATTAAAATATTTGATCGCTATGGTAAATTCATCAAACAGATAAACCCTTTAAGTTCTGGTTGGAATGGGACATTTAATGGTAATCTTCTTGCAAGTGATGATTATTGGTATGTTGTTATTTTAGCAGACGGCACACAATATAGAGGTCACTTTACTTTAAAACGATAACACATATATTTTGCTTAATTTTGCAAAATGAAATTCAAAATCAAATCAGAATTTAGTCCTACAGGAGATCAGCCGCAAGCAATTTCCCAACTTGTAAATGGTATTAATTCCAACGAAAAATACCAAACCTTACTTGGTGTTACAGGTTCTGGTAAAACATTTACAATAGCCAATGTTGTTCAAGAAGTTCAAAAACCAACCTTGGTTTTAGCACATAATAAAACCTTGGCAGCACAATTGTATTCTGAGTTTAAACAATTCTTTCCAGATAATGCAGTAGAATATTTTGTTTCCTATTATGATTACTACCAACCAGAAGCCTATATTCCAGTAACTGGTGTTTACATAGAAAAGGATTTATCGATTAATGAAGAAATTGAAAAAATGAGGTTGAGCACTACCTCTTCCCTTCTTTCTGGTCGTCGTGATGTGATAGTAGTTGCTTCAGTATCTTGTTTGTATGGTATTGGGAATCCTGTGGAGTTTCAAAAAAATGTCATTTCGTTAGAACGTGACCAAGTCATTTCTAGAACCAAATTGTTGCACCGTTTAGTTCAAACTTTATATTCAAGAACCGAAGGAGAATTTAATCATGGAAACTTTAGAATAAAAGGAGATACTGTTGATATTTTTCCAAGTTACGCTGATGATGCCTTTAGAATCCATTTTTTTGGTGACGAAATAGAAGATATTGAATCATTCAATATTCAAACGAATCAAATCATTGAAAAATACGACCGATTAAATATTTATCCTGCCAATATGTTTGTAACATCACCCGATGTTTTGCAAAATGCCATAAAAGATATTCAAGATGATTTAGTAAAACAACATGATTATTTTAAAGAAATAGGTAAACATTTAGAAGCTAAACGCTTAAAAGAGCGCACCGAGTTTGACCTGGAAATGATTCGTGAATTGGGTTACTGTTCGGGCATAGAGAATTACTCCAGATATTTGGACGGCCGTCAAGCAGGTTCGCGTCCCTTCTGTTTATTGGATTATTTCCCCGAAGATTTTTTAATGGTTATTGATGAAAGCCATGTGACCATTTCGCAGGTCCACGCCATGTATGGAGGCGATAGAAGCCGTAAAGAAAATTTGGTTGAGTATGGCTTTAGATTGCCAGCAGCGATGGATAATCGACCTTTAAAATTTGAGGAATTTGAAGCACTTCAAAATCAAGTTATTTATGTGAGCGCTACGCCAGCAGATTATGAACTTCAAAAATCAGATGGTATTTATGTTGAACAGGTTATTCGCCCTACAGGATTATTAGACCCCGAAATTGAGGTCAAACCTAGCTTGAACCAAATTGATGATTTAATAGAGGAAATCCAGCAGCGTGTTGAAAAAGATGAGCGCACACTGGTAACGACGCTAACCAAACGTATGGCCGAAGAGTTGACCAAATATTTGGATAGAATCCAGATTAGATGCCGATATATTCACAGTGACGTTGATACATTGGAGCGTGTTGAAATCATGCAGGATTTAAGAAAAGGCCTTTTTGATGTTTTGGTGGGCGTCAATCTCTTACGTGAAGGACTGGATTTACCGGAAGTCTCTTTGGTTGCCATTTTAGATGCCGATAAAGAAGGTTTTTTGCGTTCAGCTAGGTCATTAACACAAACCGTAGGTAGGGCCGCCAGAAACCTAAACGGAAAAGCTATTATGTATGCAGATAAGATAACTAATAGCATGCAAAAAACAATAGATGAGACAAATTACAGACGCGAAAAACAAATTGTCTATAACACAAAACATAATCTGATTCCAAAAGCTTTAAATAAAAGTTTAGATAATGCTTTATCAAAAAATTCTATAAGTACCTATAGTTATGAATTGGAAGCTTTAAAAGCGGCAGAACCTGAAAGTAAATACTTAACCAAACCCGAATTAGAGAAAAAAATCAGGGATAAACGAAAACTTATGGAAGAAGCAGCCAAAGCACTGGACTTTATTGTGGCGGCCAAACTGCGTGATGAGATCCGTGCCTTGCAAGAAAAACTTTAATTTTTTTTATTTTCATTTTTAAAAATGTGTAACTTTAATTAGTTACAATGCTACAATTAATAAACTAAAAAAAATTGTAGCATTGCCATTATAAGCCCTTTAAATGAAAAAAATCGCCTCCATTTTATTCTTCATTCCTTTTTTGGCATTTTCCCAATCCGAAATCCAAATTGATTCTATAAGAAAGCGCATCACTTCTTCAAAATCTGATTCACTAAAAGCTATTGAATATTTAGAAATAGCCAACA
The DNA here is from genome assembly GCA_002441545.1 of Flavobacteriaceae bacterium UBA6231. GTDB lineage: Bacteria > Bacteroidota > Bacteroidia > Flavobacteriales > Flavobacteriaceae > Yeosuana. The sequence continues at coordinate 31,976 of DJWL01000200.1, forward strand.
GGCACATTCAAAAAGATTCTATTTTTAAGAACTTAAATTTAAGTCTTGAATTTGCAAGAAAGGCAAAAATTCCAAAATACATATCAAATTCAAGAGTTAATCTTTCTAATTGGTACAATAATCATGTCTCAAAAAACGCATCCATTAATGAACATTTAAATGCTATTAAAGAATTAGAATCTTATAATTTTAAATCAGGTATTGCAAACCATTATATTCGTTTAGGATACCGTTATAATTCTACAAATCAAGATTCTGCTGATGTGTTTATCAGGAAAGGCGTTACAATAGCAAAAGAATCAAAAGATGACAACGTCATTGTTACGGGATTATTAGCCTTAGGAAACAGAGCATTTTATGATTCTAAATTTGAAAAGGCATTAGAATATTATATAGAAGCTGAGACAATTTGTAATAACAATACGCTTTTAAAACATTCAGTCAAACATGCTGGTGTGTTTGAGTACATTGGTTATGTTATGCAAAGGGCTAATCAGCATCAAAAAACTGTTTCCTACTTTAAAAAAAGCTTGGCTATTTATGAGCAAAACGGAAATGAAAAAAGCATTATTAATATGCAAACTAATATTGCTGAACAATATTTTCAACTAAAAGATTATAAAAGTGCTATTCCGTTGTTAAATAAAACCATTGCTTATAATAATACTTTAACTATTCAAAAAAATCATAATATTGGCGCGTATCTAAAAAGAGCATATTGCTACGAAAAAACAAATGCTCCAGAACAAGCTGAAAAAGATTATTTAAAAGCTTTTGAACTATCTATGTTAGATCAAAACAAACACTATTTAAAGAATAGTTTAATAAGTATTGCTAACTTTTATTTAAATCAAAAAAATTATGGTAAGGCTGAAATTTACTTTTTAGAGGCAGAAGTCATTGGTAAAAATGAAAATGACAATGCTTTACTTGAAAAGGCATATAAAGGATTGGCTAATATAAAAGCTGCAGAAAAAGAATTTGAAGAGGCCTTAAAGTATGCATCTGAAGCCTCTAAAATGGATGAAATTGAAAAACAAACCAATCTTTCTGAAAAAATCATTGAACTTGAAACCAAATACCAATCCGAAAAAAAAGAACAGGAAATTGAACTCTTAAAAGCTAAAAACGAAGTTTCAGAAAAGCAAAAATATATCTACATTGCTATTGCGGGTTTACTATTATTAAGTGGATTGTTTTTATTTTTAGGATATAGAAACAAACTCAAAATGGCACAAAAACTCAAAGAGCTAAACGAACTGAAATCTCGGTTTTTCGCCAATATCTCACATGAATTTAGAACGCCTTTAACCTTAATTAAAAGTCCGGTACAGACTTTGAAAACTCTGGCAGATGCTTCACAACAAACCCAATTAGATCTCATAGAAAACAATTCCAGCCGCATGCTGGAACTGGTAGACCAACTGCTGGAACTTTCCAAAATTGATAGTGGTCATTTAAAGCTCATTTTGAAACAAGGTCATCTATCAGCTTTTTTAAATAGTATCGTCGAGCCTTTTATCTATCAATCAAAAGAGCTGCAAAAACCTTTAATTATTGACATTGAACAAACCTCTACAAATTTACTTTATGACAAAGATGTGATTGAAAAAATAGTAAGCAATTTACTCAGTAATGCTTTAAAATATGGTGATACCAATGAAAGCATACGGTTTGCATCCAAAATTGTGGACGGTAATTTGCAATTATCTGTAAGTAATAATAACAGTCATTTAACATCACAGGACCTTCCAAAACTGTTTGAACGTTTTTATCAAACCAACACAAGTAATGATGGCACCGGTATTGGGTTGGCTTTGGTAAAGGAATTGGTCCAGCTATATGAAGGCAAAATTGCCACCAACTTAGACAACCGTGAGCTTAGGTTTAAAGTAACGCTTCCATTACACCCCAACCTGAAGAATGCCCTCATTAGGCCAACACTTGGTGAAGTTGAAAATGAGAATGCAGAGGCCATTGAAAACAATAATGATCTGCCTATTTTATTGGTTGTTGATGACCACCCGGATATTCGAACCGTTATCACTTCCATCTTTGAATCGGAATTTAGAGTGATAAACGCTAAAAACGGGAAAGAGGCCTTGGCTCTGGCACAAAAGGAAATTCCCGATTGCATTATATCTGATATTATGATGCCCGAAATAGATGGTTTTGAGTTTTCAAGAAAAATAAAAAGTAACGAACTCACTTCCTTTATCCCCATTATATTAGTAACGGCAAAAACCTCAGATGCTGCTCATTTGGAAGCCTTACAAAGCACTGCCGATGCATACCTGACCAAACCTTTTAACCATGAGGTCTTAAAAGCCACGGTCAAACAACAGATACAGGAGCGCAAAAAGCTGCAAGTACTTTATAGTCAGGAATTGATTTTAAAACCTACTGAGGTATTTATTAATTCAGTGGATGAAAAGTTTATCAATCGTTTACAAGAAGTCTTTCAACAGGAGTTAGCAAATACAGATTTTAATACAGAGATTTTTGCTAATAAGATGAACATGAGCCGAATGCAATTGCACCGAAAATTGAAATCGTTATTTGGAATTTCAGCCACTGAGTTTGTGCGCAACGAGCGTTTAAAAACAGCTGCCGATTTGATGAAAAACAAAAAACTATCCATTTCTGAGATTGCTTACGGTGTCGGGTTTAATGACCTGTATTATTTCTCAAAATGTTTTAAGGATTTATATAAAGTTGCGCCTTCAGAGTATCAAAAATCTTTATAACACAACACAAATATCTTTTAAAAGCCTCTGAAAATGAGGCTTTTTTATTGATGTTACATCATTACATCTTTTGGTTACATAATCACAAACACTTAGGTAGGCCACATTATACTTTTGAGGTATCCCTAATAAATTGATAATGTGCCATGACTAAAAAAAAGTTTCATTATGAAGCTTATTTGCATCAAATGCCCACGCAAAAAATAAGAATCAATATAGACAAATTAGATAGTGGGAATTATGAATTGAATATTGTACATAAAAATAAAATCTTAAAAACAACAACTTTTAAAAAACAGTAATTATGAAAACACTCAAATCTATTTTATTTATGGCTATTGGAGTCCTACTCATGGCCTGTGACAATGATGATGATTCAAATTCATTTGTTGATTTAAGCGCAGAAGAACTTTCGTATTCATTAGTATCACAAACCAATGCCACAACAGGTGTGGTAAGAATATCTGGCAAAATCAAAAACATTGGAAACACAAGATATTCATCAACCGCACAACAACAATATGCCGCCATTTATGAAAAACCATTAGGCACTTCTACCGAAACAGAATTAGGCACCTTAAACTTTACCAACTTAAACGCCGGTGAGGAAACCACCTTTTTCTTTGATAGAAACTGGGATATAGCTATAGAATTTCAACCAGAATTCATCTTAAGAATAGTGTTGGATCCAGATATTCTATTAGATGATAACGATGCTAATGACGACACAAATAGTGCGAATAACAGCATCACAATTCAAGGAAATGACATTAATAACCTTTTTAATTAATAACCAATGAACCCAAAATACCTCATTACCATCCTAGTTAGTTTATTCATATTGAATGCTTGCAGCAATGATGATGACTCAAATAAAGTGAGAATCAGTTTACTCAAAACAGTAGAGGTCACTTATCCGACATCTTCACTATCAAATTATATGCTTACTGTAGAATACAACAATGATAATACCATCAATACTGTTGTAAAAAAACTTGCTGATAATTCTACATTCCGTTTTGCTTGCAGTTATAACGATACCAAAAAATTGGCAGCAGTTGGTATAGAAAGTCCAACAGGTTCCTCAAGAACCATTGAATTTCAATATACACCTCAAGATATTTTATTTAAAATAGAAGAACATATTGAAGGTAGTATCAACACTAATGAAATCAACTATAATCCGGTTGAAAACTACTATTCATCATTAAACAAAACTTGGTTTTTTGATGATGCTAACAATTTTGAAGGTTACTTTTTTTCTGGAGAAGCACTCTACTCTTTAGAATTCAACAACTTAAAAGGGCTTGACAATTTACAAACCTACATCCCAATGCTTATTTATGAAACTCTTTCGGGGTTAGGATTTGCCTTTGATTTTAATAACCTTTCTTCCTATCAAATCACCAATAGCACTTTTGAAGAGCTTACTCCCGGCGGTATTACAGTAAACTACAGAAATGAACAAATTTTAAATACCGAGGGGCTTTTAGGTACAACCACAACCTACGTAAATGATGAAACCAGTATATTTTCTATCAAAACTTACACTTACGAAACCAAATTCCAATAACATAAAACTCAAATCCTTATGAAAGCACTCAAAATTATTACATCACTATTTTTAACATTGTTCATAGTATCATGTAGCAATGATGATGACAATGACCCAAAAGGCTATTTTCCAACACGCATAGAAAAGACCGATTTTACCAATGCCAATTTCAACAGAATCTATGATTTTGAGTACAATGCACAAAATCAAATAGCATTAATTAGTATTGTATCACCAGATGGCGGAAACGTAACCTTTGAACATATATATACCAATGGGCTTTTGACCCAAATACTTGCTACAGGCGCAGGCACCTCTGATACTGTTTCACATGAGTTTGTGTATACCGCTTCTGGTATTTTATCATCGTATATTATTAATGATAACGGTAGTATAAACACTTATGCTATCAGTTACAATGCTAGCACAAATGCTTATACTTTAACTGATGAAGGTGAGAATTACACCGTAGATTTTCATGAAAACAATGCTATCGATCAATATATTTTACCTGTTGGAACAATAGACATTCAATCAAATTTTGGGTCAAATGGTGTTTTTCAACATGTTGATGCTCAAATTGGCACACACTTACTTTTAGGACTATTTAATGGCGTTGATTTTTATTTTTTTAATTCTTACGAAGTTGAATCTGTATCCTTTGATGGCGATGTTTGGACTGTAAACAATACCCGAGATAGTAATAATCGTATCAATGTAGTCAACTATTTACAAGGCGATACGAATGTAAGAGAACTACAAATTACTTACCAACAAAGAAACCTTTAAAAAAAACATCATGAAAACAAGACATCTTTTATTACTGATTGCGCTTTTGGGCGTTTCATATGCCAACGCGCAAATTTTGGGCAAACTCAAAAAGAAAGCCGAAAAAGCAGCAGAACGCACCGTAGAAAGGCGTGTAGAGAAAGAAACCTCCAAAAAGACAGATGAAGTCTTGGACGAGGTTTTTGAAGAAAATGGGAAAAAGCCCCAAAAAGATAAAAATTCGACCTCAAAAGAAGAAAAATCCACTGGTTCAAGTTCAAGAAACAACGCGAACATTGTAACAGGTAGCCAATTTTTTCCTGATGGGACAATAGTGTTTGAAGAACAATTTAAACAAGATGCACAAGGAGATTTTCCTGCCTATTGGGAAACAAATTCGGGTGGGGAAATCATTTTGGCCAATGGAAATAAAGCCTTACGGATGTATCCAAACGGGACTTATATTACAAAAACAGGCAATCTCCCTGAAAATTATGCATTAGAGTTTGATTTGATTACTGATAACTTAGATTACAAAGGACTATCGGGTTCACAGTTTGGTGTTCATTTCTCCAATGAAAAAAGTCTGAACAAACCAAAATCGGGTGCCAAATTTGCCTTTTCACTTTGGAAAGGCTCTACAACCTGCAATCAGCTTTTGGTGGAAAGCTGGGGAAAAGTCAGCACCAAGATCAACAACAAGATTCCTTTTAAAATGCAAGATAAACTCAATACGTCAACCCATTTTACCATGGTTGTAAATGGCCCAAGATTACGGGTTTATGTCAATAATGAAAAGACTATCGATTTGCCTTCATTTTTATCTGATAATCTAGGGAATTACATCCAGTTTTATTTAAAAGGCACAGACACCAATGAAAATCATATCGTGGCAATTTCTAACCTAAAAATCACACAAGAGGGTGAAGATATTCGCTCTAAAATTTTAAAAGGAGGCTTTTCCACAAACCAAATATTATTCGATTCGGGTTCGGATAAAATCAAAAAAGAATCATTTGAGATGATTGAAAAAATTGGCAAGGTCTTACAAGACGACACATCCATGAAAATCAACATTATTGGGCACACCGATAGCGATGGAGATGCCGTAAAAAACATGACACTCTCAAAATCCAGGGCTGCAGCAGTCATGAATTATTTTATAGATAACATGGGAATTAATAAAAACAGGTTAATGTATCAAGGAAGAGGAGAAAATGAACCTGTTGCCAACAATTCTACCGCAGAAGGCAAAGCACAAAACAGACGCGTGGAATTTCAAGCTATCAAATAAATGAAAACTGCTGCTAAAATAGCTATTGGTATTGCCACGGTTTCTGCTGCCGCTATGGTTATGGGCGTTATTCCAAATCCGTTTGTAGACCTTAATGAAGAAGCCGCAAATCATCGCTTGCACGAAATGAAAGTCAGCTGGAATCACGATGGAAAATTTGAAACCTTGCCTATTATTGAGCAAGGTGTGCCATTTGATGATGCTAAATATTTTGAGATGCCTGCAAACATCAACGAAAATCCAACGGAAACCACGGGTGTTTTTAATTTTGATTATGAAATAGAACAGTTTTTTGATGTTGGCGGCTATTCGGGTAATTTGCGATACAAAGTGAATAGCAATGACAACTCCATGTACATAGCAGGCACAGATATTACTGAAAGTCCCTTGTTTACAAGCCTTAGGAGTCATCCTATGTTGCAAAAATACAGAATTGAGTTTTTTATCAGAAATTCTAAAGGCGATTGGATGTTGTTTGCAAACCATTCTGAAGAAGGCAAGCTCTGCATCAAAGCACCTACGGGTTTATCCTTCTCTGATATGATAGTGGATACACATCTAAAAAATTTGGAAATTCTAAATTCTGCGAAAGAAAACAGCACTTCAATAGCAGATAATAATAGTCCACTTGAACCCTATCGTGGCACATTTACTAATGATAGAGGTCAACAAAAAGCGGTCACATTCTGGTTTGCCAAAGAAGAGGCACAAATTCCAACCAACGTCCCTTTGATGGGTTTTGGGGTTGGTATTTTTAAAAATGTGTTAGAAAAACGCCAGCAGTTTTTGGCCATTACTGAAATGGAAGAAGGCGTTATCAAACTTATCAGTCTTGATAAGATTGACACTTGGGGCATTAACACAAAAGATTACAGAATCATCAGCTTTGATTACCATTTACCCTCAGGACAAGAACGCGTTGACAATATTGTTACTTGGTTTAAACATCAGCAAGAAGAAATGGCCCGGTTAAGAGCCGAAAGAAAAAACTGTCCGCCACATCAAGCAGGTTCAGAGTGCAGACGGATCTTAGAGCGCCAGATTAAAGAAATTCAACAAGAAATTGAATCAAAGGCCCAAGAATTAAATAGAAACATGACGCTTCCCATTAGGTGATTTCCCAACTAAATTATATTGCAAAATACCATTTGTACCATACAATAAGGTTTACTCAAATAAATTCATGATTAAATTCTCAACCATTCCACAAGTTTAGCGGCCAAACTGCGTGATGAAATAAAAGCATATCAACAAAAAATGGAAAAGCTAAACGCATAAACGTTTAGCTTTTCCATTATGAACCTACAAAGGCTTAAACACCTTAAAAATTATAATCTTAGCAGACCTAGTTAATTATATTGTGTTTTAAAAATATCTATCAACACATCCGGCGGCACTATTTTATTAGGAAAACTTTCCATTAAATAGAGTACCTTGGTAATTGATTCATGGCTTAACCCCATTCTTAGACCGAAATTGTACAATTTTATAACACTTGAGGGAGAAGGTTCATTGTCAATATTCATAAGCAATACTAAACGATGAAATTGTACAATCCGTTCACTGTGGGATTTTAAATGTATATAATTAATAGGATGTTCTATCAAATAATCAAAATCCTCGCGAGATATTTCAAGTTGCTTTGCAACACCTAACAGAAAATTGTATTCTATACTTTTTATGTCTTTATCATATTTAGCAAAGGCTATCATTTCTGATAAAAGACTTAGTTTTTCTACCCTATTAACCATTGTTTGAAGGATTAAATAATTACATTATAAAGTTACGACACACATTAACTTTTATAATCGTTGATATTATGTAACTTATCGAAAACACTGGGTTTATTCATCGATAATATTATTTACTTCATCAAACATTTACATTTTAATTTTGCAAAAAAGATTAGTGTTCAATTTGAATATTTGTAGTTGGCATAAAAAACAAATAGCATAAATAACTGTTTTTCAATAATTTAAAAATACAACCTATTAATTATGCTAAACATAAATTGTAATAAAATTCTTATACCATAATAAAAATTACAAAAACGCTAGAAAAGGCTAAGGATTCAATTAATTTTGTTAAAAATTTACTCTTAATGTTTATATAAATTATTGATATGACAAATAATGATATTTTAAAGAAACTACGTGTTGCATTAAAACTTAGAGATGATGATATTGTAAAGATTCTAGAACTTGTGGATTTCAGAATTTCAAAGAGTGAACTTGGTGCTTTCTTTAGAAATGAAGACCATCCAAAATACATGGAGTGTGGAGATCAAATTTTAAGAAATTTTTTAAATGGATTAATCATACATCTAAGAGGACCAATGCCTAAGAAAGAAAATAATAAACCACAAAAAAAGAGCAACGATTAAAGTTGCTCTTTTTTTTATGAGATACTGAAACAAGTTCAGCATGACAATATCTATGTATTAAGCCAAAACTTGCTGAACTTTATCTGCAGCTTCTTGAAATTCTGTAGCACTTAAAACAGCTAATCCTGAATTATCAATTAGTTCTTTAGCTATATCTGCATTGGTGCCTTGTAAACGAACAATAATTGGCACATTAATAGTTCTCATATTTTTATAAGCATCAATAACACCTTGTGCAACTCGGTCACAACGAACAATACCTCCAAAAATATTAATTAAAATAGCTTTTACAGCTGGATCTTTTAATATGATTTTAAAAGCAGCTTCAACACGAGCAGCATCTGCTGTTCCTCCTACATCTAAGAAGTTTGCTGGCTCTCCACCTGCTTGCTTAATTAAATCCATGGTAGCCATTGCTAAACCTGCACCGTTTACCATACATCCAACATTTCCATCTAAATCAACATAATTCAATCCAACTTCTTTGGCTTCAACTTCAATAGGGTTTTCTTCACGTAAATCACGCAAATTCACATAATCTTTATGTCTGTAAAGCGCATTGTCATCAATAGTTACTTTAGCATCTACTGCTAAAATTTTATCATCACTTGTTTTTAAAACCGGATTAATTTCAAATAACGAAGAGTCAGATTTTATGTAAGCTGTATAAAGACAATCAACAAACTTTGTCATTTCTTTAAAAGCGTTACCTGATAGCCCTAAATTAAAAGCTATTCTTCTAGCTTGAAAAGGCATTAAACCCACACTAGGATCAATTTCTTCTGTAAAGATTAAATGAGGTGTTTTTTCTGCTACTGCTTCAATATCCATACCTCCTTCAGTAGAATACATAATCATATTTCTGCCTGTTCCTCTGTTCAACAAAACAGACATATAAAATTCATCTGTTTTACTTTCGCCTGGATAATAAACATCCTCAGCAACTAAAACTTGGTGAACTTTTTTTCCTTTGGCAGAGGTTTGAGGAGTAACTAAATTCATTCCTATAATTTGTCCTGCAATTTCTTCAACTTCTTTTAAGTTCTTTGCAAGTTTAACACCGCCACCTTTACCACGTCCACCTGCGTGAATTTGAGCTTTAATAACATACCAGCTTGTGCCAGTTTCTGTTGTTAAATGTTTGGCAGCTGCAACAGCTTCGTGAGCATTTTGGGCAACAATTCCTCTTTGAATACGCACACCAAAACTGCTTAATATTTCTTTACCTTGATATTCGTGTAAATTCATAATTTGCTTAATAGTTTAAGAACAACAAATGTAAATAATACCTATTAATTACACTAATGTTTTATTAAGGAATACGATGTATAGTTTTATTGTAAATTAAATTGTTACATATTTAACAATTTGTTTAATATGTGAAATTATTAAAATATTTATTTTTACTATTACTAAAAAAAATACCTTTGCATAAAAATTAAAGTAATATTATGTTAAATTCTCAATTGCTTAAAATAACGGAAGATTTTGGAAGCCCAGTTTATATATATGATGCCCAAAAAATTGCATCACAATATAAAAGATTAACTAATGCTTTTAAAGACGTTAAAAAACTAAAAATAAACTACGCTGTAAAGGCTTTATCAAATATTTCAATATTAAAATTCTTCAATACATTAGGATCTGGAATAGACACGGTTTCAATTCAAGAAGTTCAATTAGGATTAGCAGCAGGTTTTTTACCAGAGCAAATTATATTTACTCCTAATGGTGTTTCATTAAATGAAATTGAAGAAGCCACAAAATTAGGGATACAAATCAATATTGATAACCTTTCTATTTTAGAGCAATTTGGAACAAAACATCCTAATGTACCTGTTTGCATTAGAATCAATCCACATGTCATGGCAGGAGGAAATAGTAAAATTTCTGTTGGTCATATAGATTCAAAATTTGGAATTTCCATTCACCAAATACCCCATTTATTGCGTATTATTGAAAACACTAAAATGACCATTAACGGTATCCATATGCATACTGGTAGTGACATATTAGATATTGAGGTATTTCTTTATGCTAGTGAAATTTTATTTGAAACAGCAAAACAGTTTAAAAATTTAGAGTTTATAGATTTTGGTTCAGGCTTTAAAGTACCATACAAAACAGGAGATATTGAAACCAATATTGAAGAATTAGGAAAAAAACTCAGTGAAAAGTTTAATGCTTTCTGTAAAGAGTACGGAAAAGATTTAACCCTAGCATTCGAACCTGGCAAATTTTTAGTTAGTGAATCTGGTTACTTTTTAACTAAAGTAAATGCAGTAAAACAAACTACATCTACGGTTTTTGCTCAAGTAGATTCTGGGTTTAATCATTTAATTAGGCCAATGTTTTATGGCTCACACCATGATATTTTAAACATTTCTAATCCAGATGGCAGAGAGCGTTTTTACACCGTTGTTGGATATATTTGTGAAACAGACACCTTTGGAAGCAATCGAAGAATCAATGAAATAAATGAAGGTGATATATTATGTTTTAAAAATGCAGGCGCCTATTGCTTCTCTATGTCAAGCAATTACAATTCCAGATATCGCCCTGCCGAAGTGCTTTGGTATAATGAAAAAGCCTATTTAATAAGACAACGTGAAACATTTGAAGACATCCTAAAAAATCAAATAGAAGTAGATTTTGTTTCTAAAAAAAATAAGGCCACAATAGCTTAAACTTTACTGTTAAATCTTAGTTATATAAAGCTCAACAATTGTTGAGCTTTATTGATTAAAATCATTCAAATATTTTCAGTAATTAAAATGAATATAAATAAGATTCCAAAACTTTTTTGAAAGCTTTAGTTTTTTATTATATTTAGCACTTATTCCCTAAGTCTTTTTTAATAATTATTTTGAATTTTTATAATAAAAAGACAGTATGCTATATGTAACTTTTATCTCTCACATTAAAGTAAGAATAACGCTTCTCTTTATAATTTTACTTAATCAAGTCGGTTTTAGTCAAAATAAATCTGTTGATAGTCTTAATCTCTTACTTTCAAAAGAAACAGTTAATAGCACAAAGCTAGAAATACTTAGACAGATAGTTAGTTTTGAATCGAACTCAGATTTAAAAAAAGCTTTGGTTTATGCAAGGCAAGGTGTAACCCTTTCAAATAAAATAAAGGATAAAAACTGGCAACCTAAATTCAATGAAATGAAAGGTAGAATTCATGCTAATTTATTAGAGTTAGATTCTGCATCTTATCATTTTAAAAAAGCTTTAGATGGATACATTGCTATAAAAGATAAAAAAGGACAAGCCACAACTTACTTTAAAATTGGTTGGATACATAAGAAAAAAGGAGAATTAGAAAAAGCAATGGAAGTTGACATAAAAGCATTGCGCCTTATGGAATCTATAAATGACAACTTAGGAATTGCTGGAGCTAATAATAGAATTTCTGAAGATTTATCTCGACAAGAAAGAAATACAGAATCACTTGAATACGCTAAAAAAAATATTGGATTCTGTATAAAAAATAAATTAGACGAAGAATTGGTTTATGCCTATACATCAGCAGGTAGCGCTTGTATTGCAATGAATAATCCTCAAGAATCCTTTTTTTATTTTGATAAAGCGCTCAGTTTAGCCAAATCTTTAGGTTTTAACCCAATGAATTTAAGTGATTTCAATAACAATCTAGGGAACGCACTTAAAAGATTAGGTAAATACAAAGAAGCATTAACTCATTATGAAACTGCATTAGCATTAGCAACTCAAACCAATTACAAAAATGCCATTACAACCGTTACCGCTAATCTGGGAGAAATAAATTTACTTACTGGAAATTACAAAGAGGCATTAAAATATCAACTACAAACCGTTCAATTTCAAGAAGATGATAATGATTTAAGTAATCTAACTGAAAATTACGGGCACATAAGTACTATTTATGAAAAGTTAGGAGATTATCCAATGGCTTTAGAATACCAAAAAAAAACCAGAATAATGAGAGATAGTACGGCAAAAACAGAAAGTGACAAGACCATGTCCGAACTATTGACTCAATATGAAACCGAAAAAAAAGAAAATACAATAGCATCGCAAAAAACTCAACTTGCACAACAAAAATTAGTAAAGTGTCTAAGTATAGGTTTTGCTTGCTTACTAATAGCATTCCTCCTTTTTGGATATAGGAGTTATCAAGCAAGAACAAAAAGCAACCAATTATTGGCGGCAAAAAATCAACAAAACGAATTATTATTAAAAGAAATTCATCATCGCGTAAAAAATAACCTTGAACTTGTTAAAAGTTTAATTTCTTTACAATCGGCACAATTAGAAGATTCTGTAACAAAAGACGCCATGATTGCCAGCCAAAACAGAGTACAATCCATGGGCATTATTCACCAAAAACTGTATCAAGGAGAAAATCTTGGTAGTATAGAAATGAAAGACTATTTTATTAATCTTGGTGAAGGTATTTTAGACACTTTTAATGCAGACGACAAAGTAAAAATTGAATGTGCCATGGATAATTTAGAATTGGATGTTGATACGGCTGTTCCTATTGGGTTAATTGTAAATGAATTGCTTACCAATGCTTTAAAATATGCATTTCCTGACAATGCAAAAGGAAATATTTCAATAAGTCTGTCAAAGTCAAATCCAGAAATATTAACACTAAAAGTTTCAGATAATGGTATAGGAAAGATTGCTGGTTTATCTCCAAAAGGAACTGGTTTTGGCTCGCAACTCATCCAACTATTAACACAACAACTTAATGGAAAAATGACAGAAGACTCTCAAGATGGGACTTCAGTATTATTCCATTTTAAATTAAATGCTGCAGCCTAAATGAACCAAGCCACAAAAATATTGATTGTTGAAGATGAGATGATTATTGCTGCAAACATATCATTACAGCTTACATCGCTTGGTTATGAGGTTACTGGAATTATCCCAAGAGGTGAAGAAGCATTATTGCATATAGACCAACAACAACCAGACATTGTTTTATTGGACATCAATTTAAAAGGCAAAATAGATGGTATTGAGACGGCCAAAATCATGCAAAAATCTTATAGCATCCCTATAATCTATTTAACAGGTAACGCAGATGAAGCTCATTTTAATAGAGCAAAAACAACAAACCCTTATGCATTTATCTCAAAACCTTTTAAAAAATTAGACTTACAACGTGCCATTGAACTAACAGTAAACAGAGCTAAAACTGAAAATTCACCAGAAAACACATTTGAAGAAAAAGCAATACCCTATATTTTAAGTGATAGTATTTTTGTAAAGCACCTTGAAAAAATGGTAAAAGTAGATATTAAAGATATTTTATACATTGAAGCAGAACGTAATTACTGCCGTATCTACTCAAAATCTAAAGAATACCTATTGGTTATGACTTTAAAAGATCTTGATGAAAAATTACCAAGCAAACATTTTATAAGAGTACACAGATCCTTTATTGTGAATTTAGCACAAATTGATGAAGTAGCAACAAGTCATATTGTAATTGGAAAAAAAGCCATTCCTGTTAGTAAAGCACTAAAAGAAGAATTGCTGAACAGATTACAAACCATATAAGTCTTTTATGGCTGTTTAATTAAAAGTTCTTTGATAAATAAAACACTGTCTTCGGACAAAATACAATAAGCTCCGTCCTAAAATCATTCATTTTTGTTTTGATTATTAGTTACTTAGATATAGAATCCTAAGAGATTCACACTAACCAACCATAAACCTCGCAATCCTTAAATTAAGGTTTTGTGAGGTTTTAAAACCAATTTATAATGAAAAAACCCTTCCTTTTAATATTCACTACAATCGTTTTATTATCCTCATGTAAACAAAAAACTCGATATACTCAAAACTCATCTGAAATAGATACCTATAAAAAAGTTATTGAAGCATATGAAAAACAAAATTGGGGAGACTTAGCTTCTCATTATGCTAATTCTGCAAAAATATTGAACAATGTTACGCTTGAGCATGCACAAACAGTTTCCCAATTAATAGAACAAAATAAAGAAGATGCTAAATTATTTACATCTTGGAGATATGATCCTGAAAGCTTAGAGTATGAAATGGTTGTAACAGATAAAAGTGAAACTTGGGTGAATTTTTGGGGACATTGGGAAGGTACTTTAAAATTAAATGGACAATTATATATTATTCCAGTACATATTACAGCACAGTTTTTAAATGGCAAAATTATTAGAGAAGATGGTTATTGGGATGTCTCAAAATTAATGATGGATATCCAAGCAATGGAAGCAAACAAAAATATACAAACAGAAAAAACTGAATAAATTTAGCATAACAGGCAAAATTTTTGAGAGAAAAATTTGGCAATAGTAACAATCCGTTTTCATTTATAATGTTTTTTTGAATTAGTTACCAAAACTATTGTCAACTGCCTGTTATATTTAACAATCAAAAAGTATCATGAAAAAAGCAGGAATTATAGGTGGTTCTGGCTTTATAGGAAGCTACATCACAAAAGAGTTTTTAAATAACGGTTTTGAAGTTAAAGTATCTGCCACAGATATTACAAAAGAAGAAAAATATAAGCACTTAATGGAATTAAACAAATCAGATCATTTATATATAAGTGAGCTGAATGTTGAAGATAAATCTGCCTTAAGAGAATTTGTAAAAGATTGTGATATTGTTATCCATGGAGGTACGCCTTTTCAATTAGATGTTAAAGATCCACAAACAGAACTTTTCAATCCAACCATTAAGGGTACAGAAAATTTTTTAGAAGTTGTTAATGACACACCAAGTATCGAAAAA
Organism: Flavobacteriaceae bacterium UBA6231; assembly: GCA_002441545.1. Classification (GTDB taxonomy): domain Bacteria; phylum Bacteroidota; class Bacteroidia; order Flavobacteriales; family Flavobacteriaceae; genus Yeosuana. The sequence goes on from DJWL01000200.1 coordinate 47,491, forward strand.
GTAGTTTTTATCGCCTCTGTTGCTGGATGGAATACAAATTTCCCAATGCCAGCCGGTGGGAAAACAACATCAGACTCGTTTAGTGAAAATGACACGCCTTTTATGAGTAATGAAAGCCATCCATATGCACAAGCTAAATTTATTGCCAATCAAGTGGTGAATGAATTCATTAAGAATCATCCAAATCTCGATTTTGAAATTACAAGTGTATCACCAGTTATGGTTATGGGAAAATCATTATCTAACAGAGAAGACTCTACCTCAACCGGAATACAATTTCTATTTAAAAACAAAATAGCCCCTAACCCATTTATTCAAATGTTTTATGATACAGATTTGCCATTAGCAATTGTTAATGTTCAAGATGTAGCTAAGTGTATCTTTAAAACTGCAACAACTAGTGGTTTACATGGAAAAGATTATTTAATAAGTAGTGAAACATACCCTGTTTCAGATGTTTCATTAATGTTAAATGGTCAACCGCCAATAAACAAAGCAAAAATAATTTATCAAAACCAATTAGCACAACGTGATTTAGGAATAACATTTCAATCTGTAAGAGAAACATTAAATCAATATTCAAATTAATATTTTAAACATTAAACTCAATTAAATATGAAACCAACAAAATTTTTTAAATCTATAGTTTTAGGTTTATTAATAACAACCTCCATTTTAGGTTGTAAAGAAAAAGTAACAGAAACTGTTGAAACAGTAAAACCTGCAACAGTTGAAGAATTAGGTCAAATGAACAAAGATTTTGCAAAAGCTTTAGTTGCAAAAGATGCTGAAGCAGCAGCTATTTTATACGATGAAAACGCATCATTATTACCACCCAACGAACCAATAGTTACAGGAAGAGAAAACATTAAAAATTATTGGCAAGGAGCCATTGATGCTGGTTTAATATCTGCATCCGTAAAAACAATTGATGCTAGTAGCAATGGTGATTTGGGTTATGAAATAGGAACTTTTGAATTAAAATTTCAAGGAGAAGATGGCTCAATAATCACTGATATTGGAAAATATACCGAGATATTGAAACGCAATTCAGATGGCAAATGGATATCTATTTATGGCATGTGGAGTAATAACGAATAACTATAAAACAATAAAAACATGAAAAAACCAATTAAATTAGTTCTTGCAATCCTATTAATTAGCCTTGCATCTTGCGAAAATGCTAAAGTTGAAAAAAACATAAAAATGTACTCTGAAACTTGGGATGAAATTATTAACACAGGTAATCTAGAGCTTATTAATAATACTAATTTTACTGATGACATTACTATGGTTATGAGTCCTGAAAACATTGTTGGTATAGAGGCTTTTAAAGACTATTATTCAAACTTTGTCACAGGGTTTTCAGATGTTAAATTTACTATTAGTGATGTTTTTGGTCAAGGTGATAAAATTGTAAAACACTGGAACTTTAGTGGCATCCATTCAGGTGACTTTTTCGGCATGCCAGCTACAGGTAAATCTGTAAATGTTGAAGGTGTAACACTTGTAAAAATGAAAGATGGAAAAATTGCCCAAGAACAGGATTTTATGGATAATATGGTGTTCCTTCAACAACTAGGAATTGTATCCAACCCTGAAAATGTGAGTATTATTGATGGCCTTTATAAATCATTTTCTGCCGGTGATATTCCAAACGTATTATCTGCTTTAGATAGCAATGTGGTTTGGAATGAAGCTGAAGGAAATGCCTATGCCGATGGCAATCCATACATTAGTCCAGATGCCGTATTAAATGGTGTTTTTGCACGTGTAGGTGCCGATCATGAATATTTTAATCTGGCAAATATAGAACTTCATGATATGTCAAATAATCAAGTACTTGCTACCTTACGTTATCAAGGTAAATTAAAAAAGAATGGAGCTACATTTGATGCGCAAGTTGCACATCTTTATACACTTAAAGATGGAAAAGTGATTGCATTTCAACAGTATGTGGATACTAAAAAACTGGCAGATGTAAATGCTAAATAATTAATCTTAATAGGATGGAACTAGTAGAAAAAGTATCAAACATAGACTCTAATTATATTGCAATTGTATTAATTGCTTTATTCTTTTCACTAGAACAAATACTTAATACCCAATTAAGTTTTTTAAAAAGGAAGCAACACCTATTGCAGAACTTTCCATTCTACATTTTATTTTTCGTTGGCAATTTTGCTTGGGCTATTTTTGTAGTTTTTAGTATTGAATGGTTGAATGAAAATCAAATTGGCCTGTTTTATTACATAAAACTTCCTGTATGGATAAAATTGATATTGGGTGTTGCCATGATAGATATGGTAACTTATTGGTTTCATAGAATGGCTCATAATATCCATTTCGTATGGCGTTTCCATAGAGTCCACCATAGCGATACAAGTATGGATTCATCTACATATTTCAGGGGACATCCTCTTGAAATATTTTTTTGGTTTGGCGTTTCAAATATTATAGCTACAGGTATTTTTGGCCTTGATTTAATAACTCTTGGATTATATTATGTTATTGCTACACCATTTTTTGTTATTGAACATGTTAACCTCAAATTTCCAAGTTGGTTAGATAAAACGCTTGGTTGGGTTATCACAACCCCTAACTTGCATAAAGTGCATCATGATCAAGATGAATTTTATACAAATTCAAATTATGCTGATGTTTTTATTATTTGGGATAGATTATTTGGTACATTTAAATACAAGCATCCTAATGATATAAAATTAGGCTTAAAAGAATTTGATCATCCTAAAAAACAAACTTTTTGGTATCTATTAAAAAGTCCTTTTATTAATATAAATAAGTAAAATGAAAACAAGAATCATCATTATTACTATCTTACTTACAAATCAACTTATGGCGCAGTCCTATAAAGAAATTCATGATGAAGCTATTTTAATAGATACTCATAATGATTTCTTAACCCAGACTATGAACTACGGTTATTCTTTAGATTCCAATTTAAAAGGGAAAACGCATAGTGATTTAAATCGCTATAAAAAAGGTGGTTTAGATGTACAATTTTTTTCTGTTTGGAGTGATGGTAACCAACTAAACCCTTATGCTTTTGCTAACCGGCAAATAGATAGTTTAGACGCTGCCATTAAAAGAAATCCTGATAAGATTGTAAAAGTAAAAAACACTGAAGAGCTATTAAACGTTGTTAAACAGCATAAAATTGCTGCGTTGATTGGTTTAGAAGGTGGTCATCAAATTGAAGATAATTTAGACAACCTTGACGCGCTTTATAATCGAGGAACGCGCTATATTACTCTTACTTGGAATAATTCTACCAATTGGGCAACCAGTGCTTTTGATGAAAAATTCAATACTGAATTTAAAGGTAAAGGCTTATCTGATTTTGGAAAGCAAGTAGTAAAACATATGAATACCATTGGCATGATGGTAGATGTTTCGCACGTTAGTGAACAAACTTTTTGGGATGTTATTGGTACAACAACAAAGCCAATTATTGCTTCTCACAGTTCTGTGTATTCACTTTGTCCTCACCAACGTAATTTAAAAAATGATCAAATCATTGCCATTGCAAAAAATGGTGGTGTCATTCAAATTAATTTTAATTCTGGTTTTATTGACCCAACTGTTGATGAAAGAGAAAGTGCATTCATTAAAAAATATCAAGGCGAAATAAATTCACTCAAAGAATCTGGAATAAATTCATACAAAGCTGAAGAGATTGTTTATAAAAAATACAATGACGAATCTGAATCTTTAAGAGCTCCTTTCAACTTAGTAATTGAACATATTGAATATATCATTAAATTGGTTGGTGTGGACTATGTAGGAATAGGATCAGACTTTGATGGTATTATTCTCACTCCAAAGCTATTAGATGACGTTACAACCTATCCACTAATCACAAAAGCTTTACTTGAAAAAGGATATACTGAAACCGATTTAAATAAAATTTTAGGAGGAAATCTGTTACGGGTTTTAAAAGCAAATGAAGAAAAAAAGAATTAAAATCAACCATAATGAAAAACACTTTTTTTTATCTTATAATTTTAACTCTAGTCATAACTAGTTGTATAGAAAATAAGCAAATCCAGCAAGACAAAGATTGTGACACTAGCTATTTAGATTTTTCAGGTAGTGAAGACCAATTTACTGGTGGTATAAAAATGATTCCTATTACCACTCCAAAAGGAACTTTTAATGTTTGGACCAAACGCGTTGGAAACAATCCAAAAATGAAAGTGCTATTACTTCATGGTGGCCCAGGTGGAACACATGAATTTTTTGAATGCTTTGATGGCTATTTACCGAAAGAAGGTATTGAATATATATACTATGACCAATTAGATTCTTATTACAGCGACAAACCAAATGATTCAACCCTATGGACAACAGAGCATTTTGTTGAAGAAGTTGAACAAGTTAGAAAAGCACTGAATCTAAATAAAGATAATTTCTATTTATATGGACAATCATGGGGTGGCATACTAGCAATGGAGTATGCTTTAAAATATCAAGACAACATTAAAGGTCTTGTTATTTCAAATATGATGGCTAGTATTCCTGCATATGAAAAATATGCTGCAGAAGTTTTAGGTCCTCTACTTCCTCCTGAGGTTTATAAGGACATTAAAGACATGGAAGCCAATAACGATTTTGAAAATCCAAAATATGCAGAACTTGTAACCAATTATTATTACACAGAACATATTTTAAGAATGCCCCTAAATGAATGGCCAGAATCAATAAATCGTGCTTTTAGTCATTTAAACCCAAAAATTTATATCTTTATGCAAGGGCATAGTGAATTTGGAATTACAGGAAATGCCACATTAAAAGGCTGGGATGTCTCAGACAGATTAAAAACATTGACTATTCCTACTTTGGTTATTGGAGCAAAACATGATACAATGGATCCAAAATATATGGAATGGATGTCAAATGAAGTCCAAAATGGACGATTTTTGCTAACAAGTGGAAGCCACTTATCTCAATATGATGGTCAAAAAACTTTTTTTAATGGACTTATAAAATTTATAAAAGATGTAGATAAAGGCTCGTTTTAAGCCCATTAAAACAAAAAACTAACCAAAACCAACCAAATGCAATTTAAAAAATCAATACAATTAGCTTTAAGTAGTTATTCCTCTTTACCCCAATTCCATAACATTGTTAATACATCTAATTTTTTGATTAGATTATCACCAAGATTATTTTTTTCTACTACAAACCCAGAAGTACAACCTTGGGCATGGCATCATGCTAGAGTTAATTTCTTATATAAAAAATCAATGAGCAACGTATAAATTAATATAAAACCAACCTATTATGCAACTAAAACAATCTTTAATCATTGCTCTCACTATTTTTGTGGTTGCAATATCTTCTTGGGAATTCTACTGGCGTTCACAAGGTTTATGCCCAACTTTAGATGACAATGAAGCACTTTGGGCAGTACAACGTGGTAGAGTTGAAAAAGCTACAAACAATGACATCCTGCTCATGGGCTCATCAAGAGTTCTTTTTGATATGCAATTAAATGAATGGGAAGCAGAAACAGGGATTAGACCAATTCAACTTGCATCAGTAGGTAGCTCACCATTGCCTATTTTTCATGATGTTGTGAACAATACTAGTTTTAATGGAACGATAGTAGTTGGCGTTACACCTGGTTTATTTTTTTCAACAACTTCACCAGAGGCTCAACCTTGGCAATGGCCACAATCTAAAGTAGATTATTATAAAAAAAGAACCTATGCGCAGATTGCAAATCATTATCTGTCATTACCTCTTCAAAAAAATTTCGTTTTTTTAAGCGACGACCAAGGAATTGACGGGATAAAATTAAAAGAATTGGTTGGAAAAATAAATGTAGGAAATCGGGTTGTAGACCCTATGCCTCCATTTCATGAATTTGGTGAAATAGAATTAGACAGAAATCTAAAAATGAAACCAATTACGGTTACTGATACGGCCTATGCCAATTCTATTATTAAAGTTTGGCAGTTTTTTATGAAAGGTGCTGCTAGTGGACCTCCGCCAGATAAAGCAGGAACCATGGCTTTCTTTTTAAAAGATCTAGAAATTTTTAAAGCTCGTGGTGGTCATGTTATTTTAGTAAGATGCCCATCAAGTGGTGGTTTAAGACAGGGAGAAAACATGGGTTTACCCAGAGCAGAATTTTGGGATGACCTTGTAAAACAAGCTCAGGTAAAAAGTTACCATTTTGAAGATTATGACCAATTTAAAGACCTTTATTGTCCAGAATGGTCACATCTTTCTAGTAAAGATGCCCAATATTTCACAACAGAACTTGTAAAAATCATGAAAGCCGATGGCGCATTAACCAACCTTAAAACCAACTAGCCATGTTATTCAATTCATTAAGTTTCGTCGTTTTTTTAATTATAGTCTTAGCACTATACTATTCAAAAATATTTAATTGGAATGGTAAAAAGAGGATGCTTCTTTTTGCTAGTTATGTGTTTTACGGTTTGTGGAATCCTCCTTTAGTTATCTTACTTTGGATTTCTACAGCAGTAGACTGGGTAACAGGAAAAAAACTGGCCGTTGAAGAAGACAAACGCAAAAGGTTATACTGGTTATTATTAAGCATGTTTGTCAACTTAGGTTTTCTTACCTTTTTTAAATACCGAGATTTCTTATTAGATAATTTCACAGCAGTAGTAAACACCTATGGTTATGGTTATAAAACTAAACCAATGGATATCATACTACCAATGGGTATTTCATTTTATACCTTTCAAACTATGTCATATACCATTGATATGTATTTAAAACGGACAGAACGGGCGAAAACCTTTTTAGATTTTGCCTTATATGTAACATTCTTCCCGCAGTTGGTTGCTGGTCCCATAGTAAGAGCTCAAGATTTAATTTCTCAGTTTTATGAAGAAAAAAGGGCCACGGTCAATCAGTTTCTCTGGGGATTGTTTCTACTGACTTTAGGGCTTTTTCAAAAAGTGGTCATGGCAGATACCTTATTATCTGATACCGTTGATACAGTTTATGGTTCAGATAAAATTTTAAATTTTTGGGATGCCTGGATGGGAACACTGGCTTTTTCAGGTCAGATATTTTTTGATTTTGCCGGCTATTCAACATGCGCCATTGGTATTGCATTATTGCTGGGAATTGTGTTACCAGATAACTTTAAATATCCTTATGCTTCCTTAGGCTTTTCAGATTTATGGAAACGTTGGCACATCACTTTATCTTCATGGTTAAGAGATTATTTATATATTCCATTAGGAGGAAATCGTCATGGTGTAGTTAGGATGTATTCTGCATTAATGATTACTATGCTTTTAGGTGGGCTTTGGCATGGAGCTGCTTGGACATTCATTGTTTGGGGTGGTTTACATGGAACCTATTTAATATTAGAGCGATTACAACGTCAATATATTCCTTTTAAAATAACTGCTTGGAACGGCATGTTTTTAGCTTTCACAACCTTTACCTGTGTGAATATTACTTGGGTGTTTTTTAGAGCCAGAAAATTTGATACAGCTTGGAATATGATAAAATCCATGTTTTATATGCAAGCAGATGGTGAAAAAATCTTAGATACGTTTACCATAATAAAAGTAAGTATTGTAATTGGCTTATTGTTTCTATGTCATTGGTTTATGCGTAACACATCATTAAAAGAAGTCTCATTAAAAAAGTCTCCATGGGCACTTGGCATAATATGGGCTATCATGTTCTTTTTGATTGTAATAGCACAAGGAAGTGGAGAACAATTTATTTATTTTCAGTTTTAAAAAACTAAACCAACCATTATGACTACAACCAACCAACATTTTAAACCCACTCAACAAAGTGGACGCATCAATTCTCTAGATGTAATTAGAGGTATTGCATTATTAGGCATTTTATTAATGAACATCAATGGCATGGGGCTTCCCTTTGCCTACTCAGACCCAACTATTTCTGGAGGTTCAGACGGACTAAATTTACAAGTCTGGATTGCAAATAATATGTTTTTTGAAGGCACAATGAGAGGCTTGTTTACCATGCTTTTTGGTGCAGGAGCCATATTATTAACCAGTAGATTAGAAAAAAGTGGTGCAGGAATAACTACAGCAGATATTTACTACCGTAGAATACTATGGCTTCTTATTTTCGGAATTATAAATGTTTATATATTTCTTTGGCATGGCGATATATTATATCCTTATGCCATTTTTGGATTGATGTTATTTCCTTTCAGAAATGCAAGTGTTAAAAATCTCATTTTAGTTGGATGTGTTTTGATAAGTATTGGAGTTTTGTGGGATATAAGTGACTACCATAATAATCTTGAGACACAAAAAAATGGCATTGAAATGCAAACACTTAAAGAGCAAGGGGTGACTTTGAATGATGAACAAGAAGACGATTTAAAAAAGTGGGAGAAATTAAATACTAAGCATACGCCAGAGGAAGTGCAAGAAAAAATTAAAAAAATGCATCAAGGTTATTGGGCTGTTCTTATGGAAAAAGTAAAAGGCAATCAGTTTATGCAAACTTGGTTACCATACAGATTATGGGTATGGGATATTTTAAGTTTTATGATACTGGGTATGGCTTTGTTTAAACTTAGAGTGTTTCATGGTGAGCGGAGTAACAAATTTTATATTTTGCTTTTAGTAATAGGATATCTAATAGGTCTAAGCATAAATTATATAGAAACAACAATGCTTATTGATAGTAATTTTGATCCAGTGGTAATTTCAAAAGCAGATCAATCCTATCAAATTGGCCGATTGTTTACTACCATAGGTCATATTGGCCTTTTTATGTTATTTATAAAATCTGGCATATTAGGTTTTTTACAAAAATCTTTAGCAGCTGTTGGCAAATTAGCCTTAACAAATTACTTAACCCATAGTGTTGTTACTTCCATAATTTTTTATGGTGATGGGTTTGCTCTATTTGGAGAACTTCAAAGATATGAACTGTATTATATTGTTGGAGCCATTTGGGTTGTTCAATTAATTTTTAGCCCTATTTGGCTAAAATACTTTTTATACGGACCTGCAGAATGGGTATGGCGCTCTTTAACCTATCAACAAAAGCAACCTTTTAAAATAAGTCAAAGCGTTTAAGTTTCTTAAAAAAATAATGAAATGAAAAACAATCTCTTAATTTTTACAACTTGCTTTCAGTTAGCAAGCCAAATTTTTGCTCAAAATTTTACACCAGAAGTAAAGGAATTTATAACTATTGACACTACTAAAGTCGCCATTACAAATGTGACAATTATTGATGGTCTAGGAAAAAACATTAGAAACATGGAAGTTGTTTTTAAAGATGAAATTGGCTTTGATTCAAAAAAAATATTCGAATCTGTTGAAGGGAAAGTAGGGTTAAATTAAATTCTTAATAATATATGTCAGAAACAAAATCACCCCGTATAGCCTCTATAGATTTACTAAGAGGTATGGTTATGATATTTATGACTTTAGATCATGTAAGAGATTATTTTCATTATGATGCTTTCTTTTTTGATCCAACAGATCTATCTCAAACCAATGTAGCTTTATTTATAACCCGTTTCATCACGCATTATTGCGCACCAGTTTTTGTGTTTTTAGCAGGCACTTCTGCATTTTTTGTTGGACAAAAACGCAGTAAAAAAGAATTGAGCATTTGGCTTTTAAAACGAGGTTTTTGGCTCATAATAGTAGAAGTTACCATTATGAAGTTTGGCTGGAATTTCAATTTAAATTATACTATGACAGTGTTTCAGGTAATCTGGGCACTTGGAGCATCCATGGTGTTTTTAGCGGCTTTTATTCATGTACCAAAAAAGCTGATGATCACAATAGGTTTGATAGCTGTTTTTGGTCATAATATATTAGACGGTTATATGCCTGAAACTTATAAAAACCTATGGATTCTTTTGCATGTATCAGGTCCAATAGTAACTCCCGTTACTACTATTTTTAGTGCCTATCCCCTCATACCATGGATTTTTGTAATGCCCCTAGGTTATCACTTTGGTTTATTATATCAAAAAGATTTTAAACCAGAAATACGAATAAAATGGTTAAGATATATTGGTGTTTCGGCGATTTTACTTTTTATGATTATTAGATACTTCAATGTATATGGTGACCCAACTATATGGGAACCAAAAAAATCATTTGCTTTTACAGTATTATCCTTTATAAATTTTGAAAAATATCCCCCATCGTTATTGTATTTATTAGTGACTCTAGGACCCACAATTTTATTGCTGTCATTTACTGAGAACTGGAAAGGAAAATTATATAACGCAGTTGTAACGATTGGAAGAGTGCCCATGTTTTTTTACATCATCCATGTTTATATTATACATCTTTTGGCTTTAATAGCTGTAATGCTTTCTGGCTTATCACCAAAACTTATGATTATTGAGTTGTTTGTTACACTAACACCTGAACTTAAAGGATATGGTTATAGTTTATGGGTTGTGTATGCCATTTGGTTTTTATTAATACTAGCACTATATCCGGTTAGTAAATGGTACTGGAATTATAAAAGTAATAATCGAAATAAATGGTGGCTTAGTTATTTGTAATAAAAACTAAAAAATGTCGGAAAAAGAAGAAGGATTAAAAAGAACCATTGGAGTTTTTGGCTTAACAGCTAATATAGTTAACATTATAATTGGTGCTGGTATTTTTGCATTACCTGCTATTGTAGCTGCAGGTCTTGGATCTGCCAGTATTTTTGCTTATCTATTTTGCGGAATCCTTATAATTTTAGTCATGCTTTGTTTTGCAGAAGTTGGAAGTAAAATTTCTCATCCTGGTGGTACTTATGCTTATGTAGAAGAATCTTTTGGAAAATATGCTGGGTTTATTGCTGCCATTTTATTTTTAATTTCAACAATATCCAGTGATGCTGCCATAGCTAATGCACTGGTTGGTATTATAGGCTCATTTTTTCCTTTATTTAAGATAAAATTTATAAAAATCCTCTTTTTTCTAATGCTTTTTTCAGGATTGGCATATATCAATATTAAAGGAATAAAAGAGGGCATAAGACTTGTAAAAATAATTACCTTAATAAAAATAATACCATTATTAGTAATCGTATTCATAGGTTTTTTTGACATTGAGATTAAAAATCTTTATTGGGAATCCATACCATCATTAAAAGATTTGGGAGAAATTTCTCTAATTCTCTTTTTCGCATTCCAAGGAGCTGAATCCGGTCTTTCAATTAATGGTGAAGTAAAAAATCCTAAAAAGTCAATACCCAGGGCCATATTATTAAGCGTATTGGCAATTTTAATTCTTTATATATTGATACAAACAGTTGCTCAGGGAGCTTTGGGGGATACATTGGCAACATTTAAAGAAAATCCATTGGGCGAATTAGCAAATCAAATTTTTGGTCCTATTGGTTTGACTTTAATTACAATTGGTGCAGGGGTATCAATTTTTGGTTCATTAACCAGCTCTATGTTAAGTACACCAAGAATATTATATAGTACATCTGTTGACAGAGTAATCCCTATTAACATATTATCTAAAGTTCACAGTAAATATATAACTCCTTATATAGCAATAACTATTTATGCTATAATGGCCCTTTTATTTGCGGTTTTTGGAGGCTTCAAACAACTTGCCATCATTTCAAGTGGTGCCTTATTAATCATTTATTTTGCTGTATCACTTGCGGTAATAAAATTAAGAATTAAAGAAAAGAAAGATTATAAACCTGAAACTTTCAGAATTCCTGGTGGTTATTTGGTTCCTATTCTTTCCGCATTAATTATTTTATATTTTCTTTCCAATTTAACCAAAAATGAAATGATTACTACAGGTATTTTTATTATATCTATATCAATTATTTATATTGCCCTTTTCAAATTTAAAAAAAAATATGATTAAACTTTTTCGTAGCATTCGCCAAAACCTGCTTAATGAGGGCAAAACTTCAAAGTATCTTAAATATGCCATTGGTGAAATTGTTTTGGTGGTGATTGGAATTCTCATCGCACTTCAAGTGAATAATTGGAATGAAAATCAGAAAAAAGCAAAAATTAAGCAGAGTTATATAAAAAATTTAATAACTGATATTACCAAAGATACTATTCAGCTAAATGACAGATTAAAACTAAATCATGAATATCTTGCCAGCATTGATTCTTCCTTTGCTGTAATAAATGATCCTACTTTAAAGATAAGGACTAAATAATATTAAGTGCATTTTTAAAAGTTTATTAAAACCCATTTCTGCTTTCTAACCCTTCCAGTAAATACAATACACAAAAAAACTGTCTTTAAAATGTTATATATTAGTAAAACTTTTTTATTTCAATATATCACAGCAAAATGAAAATTTTGAAAGCTACAATTACTTCAATAATATTATTAATAATGTCTCACTGTTGTATTGCTCAAACCAATGGGTACAAAGAAGTTCAATTAACTGATAATACTTTTGACAATAGATATGCCAGTTATAACAAAAGTGGAGATTTAATTTTATTTGAATCTAACAGAGATGGCCACTGGCAAATTTATACTATGGATGTTAATGGTAACCACCAAAAACGATTAATTAATAGTATTTATAATGATAGACGTCCTGCATGGAATCCTCTTAAAAATATTGTTTTGTTTGAATCAGACAGAAGTGGCACCAACGAATTGTATAAATTATATTTAGATACCAATACCATTCAAAAAATACCCATTTCATTAAATGGTAATAAGTCATTCGGTCAATTTGCCCCTAACGGAGTAGATGTGGTTTTTAATTATGAAAACACAAGCGAGGATATTGATATTTACTCAATAACCCATAACGGCAAACGACAAAAAATGTTAGTTGATGACACTTATAAAAAATTGAGACCCATTTTTTCTCCAAAAGGAAATAGTATTGTGTATTTCACAAATAAAAATAACACAGGTGATACAGATGTTATTTATGTTTATAATTTATTTCTGAAAGAAAAAAATAAGTTAACATATTTTAAAGATCAAAGCCAACATCCTGCATATTCAAATAATGGCAGACGAATTGCATATTCAACATCTTACAAAGATGAACAACCAGAAATATACATTATGGACTCTGATGGGGATAATAAAAAAAGAATAACATTTAACGATACTGAAGATATTTTACCCCATTGGTCACCAAAAGATATAAATATACTTGTTTCAAGACTTATTAATAATAATTATCAAATTTGTAAAATACTCTTAAAAGAACCTTTATAAATTATAAAAATCACTCTCTAACTTTACCAGTAAAAACACTCGCTTTTGAGTTATAAGGATTACCCGAAGATCGCCTAAAGGATACTATTTGCCCACAATGCCAAACTGCATCTTCAATTGGGCCATTAAGGTTGTTCCAAAAAGGAAATTCGCGCGCTCCAAAAATTAGTTTGAATTGAGAAACATCTTCTGAATGTCGTAAAATATCTGCCGCAGTTTTTATGTTCTCTAAAGTTTGTTTTCTTTTTTCTTCAAATGTAAACTCAGAAACATTATTACCTCCATCATTCGATTTTTTTAATGTAGCATTAACAATCACTTTTGATAATCCATAAATGTGCTCAATAGTTTCTCCACTAGTTCTAGCGTCTTCACTTGGTTTAAAATTTAAATCATTTTCTGTTAATCCTTCTGTTGCCCAATAATATCTAAAACCTAAACCATCTAACATCCTAGCTGCAACACTACCAGCAGTATATGTTTCTGGATAATCTGGAATTTCATAATAAGGTAATTTAGTTTTCATATCAGTTTGAGATTGAAGTTGAAACGTAATTAAAAGGGCAAACATTAATAACTTTTTCATTATTTTACTCCATATTTATCAAACAAATACATAAGTGATGTCATGGTTGCTGCGCCAAGTTCCAATTCTCTTTTATTTATGGCATCAAAAGTATCATTACTGGCATGGTGATAATCAAAGTATCGTTGCGAATCTGGTCTTAAACCGGCCAAAACAATGTTGTCATTTTTTAAAGGCCCAATATCTGCACCACTTCCACCCTTTTCAAAATAATGTATTAAATAAGGTTTAAACAATGGTTCCCAAGATAATGCCATATTAAAATTGGCATCATCACAATCAAATGAAAAGCCTCTTGGTGTAAATCCGCCAGAATCACTTTCTAACGCAAACACATGTTTCTCTCCTTTTTGTTCAGCTTCTTCTGCGTATTTTTCTCCACCTCTTAAACCATTTTCTTCATTCATAAACAAAATAACTCTTATGCTATGTTTTGGCTTGATACCAGATTCTTTTATTAACCTTAAAACTTCCATGGATTGCACAATTCCTGCGCCATCATCATGTGATCCATCACCTAAATCCCAAGAATCCAAATGACCTCCTACAACCATATATTCATTTGGAAATTCACTACCAGTAATTTCTCCAATAACATTATAAGATTGAACATCTTTTAACTGCTTGCAACTTTGTTTAAAATAGAATTTTACATTTTTATCAAGCTCTAGCATGGTGCTCAACAATTCGGCATCATTTGTGGAAATAGCTGCAGATGGAATTCTTTGCTCTACCGGTAAATCATTATAGGTCATAGCACCTGTATGAGGTAAATCATCTAATCGCAAATTCATTGACCTCACAATAACCGCAGCCGCACCATATTTAGCGGCTTCAACAGCTCCCATATAGCGTTGATTAACACAACCTCCATAAGCTTCATGTGTCTGAATTAAATCGGCCTGCATGGGTCTGTTATAAAACACTATTTTACCTTCAATTTTATCCTTTCCTAAGGCTTCCAATTCCTCAAAATTATGAACTTCTACAACATTGGCTTTAATTCCTAAAGCAGGTGTTTCCACAGAGCCACCAAGGGCACAAATATTTACGGTAGTGGTTTTTCCCGGTTCACTTTCTATAAAGGCATATTCTTTAGCTCCTCTAACCCATTTTGGAACCATTACCGGTTGTAACCAAACGTTATCCAATCCTAATTTTTCTAACTCTTCTTTCCCCCAATCGACTGCTTTTTCCGCACCTAAAGAACCCGATAACCTGCTTCCAATTTGATTTGATAAATAATTCAACCAATCAAAACTTTTTCCGTTTGTTAAAGATTGCTTATAGAATTCTCTAATAATTTCTTCATCTGATTGTGAAAAAACTGGAACTGTAATTAAAAGCGCTAATAGAAAAAAAGTTGATTTAAACTTAACCATATGTTTTATTTTAGATTTTTAAAGGTAGCATTAATGAAAATTTTAAGATGCAAACAAATTCATAAAATTTTAAAAAAATAACTTGATTTGTTATGATTCCTTTTCAAGTTGTTGTTTGTATAATTCTAAATTTGATTTTAAATCATCATCTACATCAGGATATTTAATGTCTGTATAAGTATTTAAAGTATCGTACATGATTTTTGCAACAATATAACGTGCTGTAGATTTATCATCTGCGGGAATATTATACCATGGTGCATGTGGTTTAGATGTTCTGTTTATGGCGTCTTCATAACAGTCTTGATATTTATCCCAAAGTTTACGCTCTTTTAAATCGCCAGCGGAAAATTTCCAGTTTTTTTCTTGTTTTTCCAATCGGCGTAGTAACCGTTGCCTTTGCTCTTCTTTAGAAATATTTAAAAAGAATTTAAAAATAATAGTTCCGTTTTCAGACAAATGCTTTTCAAAATTATTTATTTGTTCAAAACGTTTATCCCAAAAAGCATCATTAACATCTTCAACTGAATTTACTGTTGGAATATTTTCAGACAAAATATATCCTGGATGTACTCTGGTAACCAATACATTTTCATAATGTGTCCTATTGAATACTCCAAATTTTCCTCTAACCGGAAGCACTAAATAATGCCTCCATAAATAATCATGACCCAATTCTAATTCGGTTGGAACTTTAAAACTGTGAACTTCCACGCCTTGAGCATTAAAATCTTTAAAAACTTCTCGAACTAAACTATCTTTTCCAGAAGTATCCATTCCTTGAAGGCAAACCAAAACGGCATATTTACCTTGTGCATACATAGCATCTTGAATACTACTGAGTTTTATTCTAACAGATTCTAACTCTTTATTTATTTTCTTTTCAGAAACCTTTAAATCATAATTTGTAGAGACTTCTTTCAAATTAATTTTTGATGATACGCGAAACTCTTCTGCCGAAATTTTTTTCATAAATCAATCCTTTAAAATAGTTTATAAATATAACTAAAACAATAAACTCGATGAAATGCACCTTACTTTAATATGTTTTTAATATTTTTGGGCACCTACTTATTAATTTTACTCCAAATACCATGAAAAGAAACTACCTTTTTTATTTGTTTATTATTGTTTGTTTAAAATTTCAAGGACAAACAAACTGTTCTGAAGCAGATTCTGATTTAATATATGCCTACTCTGATATAAAAACTTCGTACGCATCTAATAACATATCACATTTAAAGTATAACGCACATAAATCGCTTGAAGCTTTTAAACTTGCTAAACCAAAATTAAAATCTTGTGGTTGCGAAGCTTCATATAATCTTGTTTATGACGCTATTGAATTATTAGAAAAAGTTGATCCAACTGAAACTTATGAAGATGGAAGATTTTATGTAAAAAAAGTTAGAGAACTTGCCAAGCAAAGCATTATTGAATTAGATAAATGTACAGCAGGAATTCAAAAAGACAATAGCCTTGAAGTATTACAAAATGAACAAGAAGCATTAAGAAAACAACAAATGGAGCTGAAGGAAAAGGAAAAAGAAATTCAGCTTAAATTGAAGCAACAACAAGAAAAGGAATTAATGCTCAAAAAAGAACAAAAAATAAGTGAATTTGAAACGGCTCTTACTACAAGCTTAAAAAACTACAATGACATATTAAAAATATGCAACTGCGAAAGTGAGATCACTGCTTTTAGTGAAAATTCAGATGCTTTAAAAGACAAAACCCTTGAAGAGATTAAGACTTATTATATTAAAATAATTAAATCTGTATCATCGGATTATTTAAGTGCTTTAAATTCCTGTACAAACCAGTAAAACTCTTAAAAAATAAAAGGTAGGATACTACACGTATAGAAGGTTTTGAGCCCTAAAAATTAGATGAAATTCTAGGTTTAAGAAAAAAAAGATTAAAAAGTGCCGTGATATTGGCTTTGGGTTATCGGGATGCTGAAAATGTCTGGAACGCAAATATTGCAAGGACAAACATCAAGAGTTTATCCATGAAATAAAATAACAACCTGATTTGTTTTAATAAAAAAACCACGAGATAACTCGTGATTTTTTGTTTTATATAACGCTATAAGAAAAGGTTATTTAGAAGCAAACAATTTAACATCATTCTCTGTAACTTCTTTATCTCCTAATATAATTAATCGCTCTACAACATTTCTGAGTTCTCTAATATTTCCAGTCCAATCATAATCCTGCAATAACTTTATCGCTTTATCTGAGAAAAGTTTTTGGGTTGTACCATGCTCACTGGCAATTTTTTCGGTAAAATGATTAATCAGCAACGGAATATCTTCTCGTCTTTCATTTAATGAAGGAACTTGAATTAAAATAACTGCAAGTCTATGGTATAAGTCTTCTCTAAACCTCCCTTTCTCTATTTCTTTTTTTAAATCTTTATTGGTAGCCGCAATAACACGAACATCCACTTTAATATCTTTATCACTACCAACACGCTGTATTCTATTTTCTTGAAGTGCACGCAATACTTTAGCTTGAGCAGACAAACTCATGTCACCAATTTCATCTAAAAAAATAGTTCCTTGGTTTGCTGCCTCAAATTTACCTGCTCTATCTTTTACAGCACTTGTAAAAGCTCCTTTAACATGTCCAAATAATTCACTTTCAATAAGTTCACTTGGTATAGCTGCACAATTTACCTCAATCATTGGGCCGTTTGCCCGATCGCTTTTTTCATGTAACCAATGAGCAACGAGTTCTTTACCTGTACCATTTGAACCTGTTATAAGCACACGTGCATCTGTTTGGGCAACTTTCTCAATCATGTTCTTTATTAGAGAAATAGCTTTACTTTCACCTATCATTTCAAAGTTTTTGCTGACTTTCTTTTTCAGCAATTTGTTTTCAACAACAAGCTCTTTTCTGTCTAAAGCATTTCTTACAGTATTAAGTAGTCTGTTTAAATCTGGTGGCTTTGAAATGTAATCAAAAGCACCCATACGCATAGTATTTACTGCGGTATCTAAATCACCATGTCCAGAAATCATAACAATTGGGATCTCTGGTTTTGTTTTTTTGGCGGCTTCCAATACTTCAACACCATCCATTTTTGGCATTTTAATATCGCAAAGCACCAAATCGTAATCTTCTTTCTTTATTTTTTCAATTCCATCTAATCCATCAACTGCTTCTTCTACTTGATATGTATCATTCTCTTCAGAAAGAATTTTTACAAGCACTCGTCTAATTGCAGCTTCATCTTCAACTATTAAAATTTTTGGCATATTCTGTAATTTTATTTTTGAATAATATGAATATCTCTTTGAGGGAATGGAATACTAATATTATGTTCTCTAAATAATCTATCTATTTCAAAACGGATGTCACTTTTTGGTCCGTTGGCATTAAAACTATCTCCTAATGTAAATACAACTTTAAAGTTTAATGAGCTGTCACCAAAATCTGTAAACTGTACTGATGTTTCTTGATGATCTAAAACTTCTTGATTCGAATTTGCGGCTTGCAACAACAACTTTTTAACTAACTGCACATCACTTCCATAAGCAACGCCAACACTAACACTCTCTCTAGTAGTTGCTCCATTTTGTGTCCAATTATACAAACTGTTTTCTAAATATAAATGATTTGGTATGATTAGTACTCTATTATCTATAGTAACTGCTCTGGTAGTACGCAATTTTATTTCTTCTACACGCCCAACTTTACCGTTAATTTCTATAATATCACCAACATGAACAGATTGATCAATAAGTATAAAAACTCCAGAAATTATATCTTGAAATAAGGTTTGTAATGCTAACCCAATACCTATTAGTAAAGCTGCTGAAGCTGCAAAAACGGTTGTTACATTAACACCTACGCTATCTAAAGTTATTAATGAAATTATTATGTAAATGAGCCATCTAAAATACCCAAAAACTACATTAAATTTAGCTTTATCATCTTCAGGAAGTCTTTTAGTAATTAACCGTAATAAGATTCTTAACACCAAAGTTGTTAAAAAAATGACAGTAATAATTATCAATATGTCTTTTACAGATATGCTTATATCCTCTCCTATATCCATATGTTGGTTAAGAAAAGCCTTAATATCTTCCCAAAAAGTACTTTTTGTAATCGTGTTTTCTATTTTTTTTAATTCTTGATTCATTTTAATATTTTATCCATTTTATCAATTCTTTATAAGTTGGTTTTTTTCCATACATTAAAATTCCTACTCTATAAATTTTCGCGGCAAACCATACTGTAAATATAAATGTACCAACCAATAACAACAATGATACCAATTGTTGCCATATTGGAACCCCAAACGGAATTCTCATAAGCATAACTACAGGAGAAGTGAATGGAATAAATGAAAACACCGTAGAAACCGTTCCATGAGGATCTTCAATAACAGTAAAAAACCCAATATAAACAGCTAAAATTAAAGGCATTAAAATGGGTACTATAAACTGTTGTGTATCGGTCTCATTATCTACAGCAGCACCAATAGCAGCATATAATGAACTGTATAATAAATACCCACCAATAAAAAACAAAATAAATGCAACTATTAAATTTGCCATTGGAAGATGGTGTAGTGAATTGTATACGTCTTGAATTTGCATATGCATATTGGAATTATTCATAGCCTCTTCCATTATTTGCTGATTGGGCGATTGTACTTGGGACGTATCGATTCCAAAAATAATAGATACTGTAAATAATAAAGCACCTCCTATAAATAGCCAAATAATAAATTGTGTAATTCCAGCTAATGAAGTTCCAATAATTTTACCCAACATTAATTGCATAGGTTTAACAGATGATATTATAACTTCTATAATTCTGCTTGTTTTTTCTTCAATAACGCTTCGCATAATCATATTGCCATAAATAATAATAAACATGAACAATAAATACCCAGAGGCTCCACCAAATGCCAGTTTAATCACACTATCAATTTTAGAGGTTTTTTCACCCTCAAAACTTTCTTGAGCAATATTAATATTGGTTTTTGATGCTTCAATCATAGCAACATCAACACCTTTCTTTTGAAGTTTTAAATTTTCAATTTTCTTATCAATTTTAGACTCTAAATTTGAAATAATAGTTAATGACGGAGATTCTTCTGAATAAAATTTGATTTGATTTGAAATCGAATCTAAATTTGAAATTTTTTCAATATACAATAATCCATAAGCTTCGGTTTGCTTTACCAATTCTTTGGCATCATTTAAAGACAT
>DJWL01000200.1:67905-70236 GCA_002441545.1 Flavobacteriaceae bacterium UBA6231
TCTAAAATGCCAATAGTTCTTTGTTTATCATTATTTAATTGCGATAAATACGCTACAACCGAGATAAGAGCAATCATAATAACTGGACTTAAAACTGTCATTACTATAAATGATTTATTCTTAACCTTAGTTAAATATTCGCGTTTTATAATAAGTGGTAAATGGTTCATAATTAATTATTCTTTACTGTTTGAATAAAAATATCGTTGACACTTGGTATCAATTCAACAAAATGAGAAACTTCACCTTTATTACATAAATAGCTTAATAATTCGTTTGGCTTTTCTCCTTCAGAAAGTTTGATGTTTAGTTTTAACTCTTCACCTAAAGTTTTAAAACTAGCTGGAGAAATTTGAAATTTATTTGCTAATTCCTTTTCTAACGACCCATTTTGATTTGATAAAATTCCAACCTCGTAGGTGTTCGTTTTATATTGTCGTTTAATATCAATCAACTTACCATCTAGGATTTTATTTGATTTATGAATTAAAGCTATATCGTCGCACAATTCTTCTACAGATTCCATTCTATGAGTAGAAAAAATAACGGTAGCACCATCTTCTCTTAGTTTTAAAATTTCGTCTTTTATTAAATTGGCATTAATGGGATCAAAACCAGAAAAAGGCTCATCAAAAATTAAAAGTTTTGGCTCATGCAAAACAGTAACAACAAATTGAATTTTTTGTGCCATTCCTTTTGATAACTCTTGGATTTTTTTGTTCCACCAATCACCAATTTCAAGTCTGTCAAACCAATATTTTAATTTCTCTTTCGCTTCTTTATGGCTTAAGCCTTTTAATTGAGCCAAGTATAACGCCTGCTCACCCACTTTCATTGATTTATACAATCCTCGTTCTTCTGGCAAGTAACCAATATCTTTAATATGTGACGCATTCAAAGGCACTCCATCTAAAAATACCTTACCAGAATCTGGCATTGTAATTTGATTAATAATTCTTATAAGTGTTGTTTTTCCTGCTCCATTTGGACCTAACAAACCATAAATACTTCCTTTAGGGACAGAAATAGATGCTTTATTAAGTGCAGTAAATGATCCGTAATTTTTAGTAACATCTTGAACTTCTAATATATTACTCATTCTTAATTTTTAATTGCAATTTGTGTAAATATATTAAATGTTACCTATTAACTTTTATAATAAAATAATAAAGTTAGCAAATGTTATTAAAAACAAAACCCACCCTCAATGTGAATTAAGGATGGGAAAAAAATTGCTATGAAAAAGAAAATATCACTAATTAAAGTGATATTCAAATATAATGTTTTTTATTAAATAATTAATTAAATAATATAATACTTTTTAATTTTAAAAAGATTTTGAATATTAAAATCTATGAAAACATATCTTTTACTTTCTCAAAAAACGATTTGTCTCCACTATCAGGTTTTGGTGTAAAATGCTCATCATCTTTCATGTTTTCAAAAAATTCTTTTTGTTGTTTACTTAATGTTTTTGGTGTCCAAACATTAACATGTACCAATAAATCACCTCTACCATAACCATTTATGCTTGGTATGCCTTTACCACGTAATCTTAATATTTTTCCTGATTGTACTCCTGGCTCTATCTTTATACGAACCTTACCAGTAACAGTATCAATTTCTTGTGATGCACCTAAAATAGCATCGGGTAAACTTACATATAAATCGTAGTGTAGATTATCTCCTTCACGTTGCAATTTTTCGTGCACCTCCTCTTCAATAGCAACCAATAAATCACCAGATACACCATTTCCAGGTGCCTCATTTCCTTTTCCTGCTACTTTAAGTTGCATGCCATCAACTACACCAGCAGGTATTTTTATTGAAACCGTTTCTTCTGCAACTTTTAATCCTTGTTCATCGGCATCAGTTGGTCTTTTATCAATAATCTGTCCTGCACCACCACAAACATTACAAGTGGCAGCAGTTTGCATTCTACCTAAAATAGTATTGGCTATTCTGGTTATTTGTCCACTTCCATGACAGGTAGTACACGTTTTATAAGTAGTTCCTTTAGCTTGAACTTTTCTTCTGACTTTAATTTTTTTCTCAACGCCATTAGCAATTTCTTCTAAAGTTAATTTTACTCTAATTCTCAAGTTACTTCCTTTAACACGACGTTGTCCACCACCGCCACCAAATCCAGAAAAACTACCGCCACCAAAAGCACCTCCAAAAATATCACCAAACTGACTGAATATGTCATCCATATTCATGCCACCTCCACCAAAACCGCCACTGCCATCAAAAGCTTGATGACCAAACTGATCATAACGTGCTTTTTTGTCGGCATTACTTAAAATTTCATAAGCTTCTGCAGCTTCTTTA
>DJWL01000087.1 GCA_002441545.1 Flavobacteriaceae bacterium UBA6231
GCTAGTTTTGCTGTTTCAAGAGAGTCGAACTTTTTGTAATAAACAAAATGTTTATTACTAACAGAATCAAAGAAAAAGTCAACATTAATAATATTACTTGCTTTTAAACCATCTATAAATACATCTCTTTTTTCAATATCTGAGTAGGCCCCAAGAATTAGATAATAGCCACTTTCAATCGTTTTAATGTTTTTAATAATTTTTATAAGATTTGGGCTTTCAGCAAAATCTAAATTATTTGATTTTTTAGTTTCAGAACTAACAGGTTGCTTGTTCTCAATTTCTGTAAAGTCAATATCCCGATTTGTAGAGACATTTTTTGTTTGTTCCTTTTTATAAGAGATTATTCCAGTATTTTCTTTTGATTCTGAATCAACTTTCAACCAAGCGTCTTTATTACTGGTTTGTCTAATAGTGTGCAGTGCATTTAAGGCTTCTTGGGCGGTTTCATAACTACCGTAAGCAACTTCATGCAAACCATACTTATTAACACCAAGTTTTCTTGCTTTAAATCCTTCGGCCACTAACTGTTCAATCTTTTTATCGCAGTTTTCTTCAACCCTAAAGGCACCGGCAACGATATGATAGTTGCCAACTTGCTTAGTTACATTAAACGTAACTGCAGGTAGTGGGTTTTCAATAACGAAAGTTGCTTGTTGAATTTTATTATCTAGTTGTTGCAAGGCCTCTTCTTGCGCTAATTGATTATGAGTTTCAATTTTATTTACATAATAATTAGAGGCTACAAAACCACCTAAAGTCAATGCAATTACTGCAACGGCTGCGTATCTAAAATAAGGAATAGACTTGCGTTTTTCTGGAGTAAAAACAATAGGTACGTCCTTTTCAATAGCTTCGACCGTTTCTTTATAAACTTCGCGTGTTATTGCTGGTGATACAAATTGAGATAATCCAAACGCATCAGTTAAATAATTATGATGATATGATGGTTCAAATTGTATTTTGCCTTCATTGTTAAATACAACATCTCCAATATTATTAAATGTAAGTGTTTCACCTTGGGTTAAAAGTGATTTTAAAATTTTAACTCGCTTTTGAATTTTTTCATTAGCAACTTCAAAAGGGATTTTTTCAACATCAGCAATATAATGAGCTAATAAACCATCATTTTTTTGAATTTGCTCGTTAAATGATATTGTTTTATTTGGCGGATAAAATGTATTGGTTGATACATTAATAGTAGCCGATGCACGTTGTGTTAAAAACGCACCAAACTCAGGTACAGTCACACATTCATATCTATAAAGTAAGTCGCTGATGTAGGTCTCTAATTGCATAAAAACAAAGTTAAAAAATTATGCTGATGGATAACATTTTGTTAAAACTATTTATTAACATCATAAAAAATTACTTACTTGTATCCTTTAAATCAAAGTTTTAGAATGACAGAAAATAACCTACTGAGTGTTTTGGCTTTACAACATGTAACCAATATTGGTGATATTACCGCCAAAAAGCTCATTTCGCATTGTGGATCAGCCGAAGCAGTCTTTAAAGAAAAGAAACATAATCTTCTTAAAATTGAAGGTATTGGGAATTTAATTATTAATGATTTGTTTGAACCAATTCATTTTAAAGCAGCCGAAGAAGAACTTCATTTTATAAATAGCAATAACATTTCCTGTTTATACTTTAATGAAGAAGATTATCCAGACAAATTAATGCATTGTATTGATGGTCCTGTTTTATTATTCCAATCTGGGAATATAAATTTAAAACAGCAACATATTATCAGCATTGTTGGAACTAGAAAAATTACTACTCAAGGAATTGCTTTTTGTGAAAATTTAGTTGAACAATTAACTCCATATAATCCGGTTATTGTTTCTGGGTTTGCTTACGGAACAGATATTACGGCTCATAAAGCAGCATTGAAACATAACTTACAAACCATAGGATGTTTGGCACACGGATTAAATCAAATATATCCAAAAGTGCATAAAAAATACATGGCAGAAATTGAAAACAATGGTGGGTTTTTTACGGATTTTTGGAGTAGTGATACATTTGATAAAAACAATTTTTTAAAACGAAACAGAATAATCGCAGGTTTAAGCGAGGCTACCATAGTAATTGAATCTGCAGAACGCGGTGGTAGCCTTGTAACTGCTGATATTGCCAACTCTTATAACCGTGATGTGTTTGCGGTTCCTGGAAGAACAACAGATTCACAAAGTATAGGGTGTAATAATTTAATTAAATACCAAAAGGCACAAATACTTACAAACCCAGCAGATATTCCTTATGTATTAAATTGGGAGCTAGAAACTTCTGTAAAAACAAGTATTCAGAAACAATTATTTGTAGAACTTGATGACCAAGAAAAAAGTATTTATAACTACCTTAAAGAGAATAATAAGCAACAACTTGACACCATAGCTTTAAATTGCCAAATGCCCATTTTTAAAATAGCAAGTTTATTATTAAATATGGAATTGAAAGGAGTTATTAGACCCTTACCAGGAAAATTATTTGAGCTTATTTAGTTTTTTATATTCAAGCAAAAAGTTAATAATAATTCCTATGATTATCACAACTCCAATCAACACAATCCAATGATTACCTTTATCGGACAGGAAATGTGATATAATCATAAATATTTGAGAAAGAGTCATTAAAACGGTAAACCAAACAAGTTTTTTCATATTTAATACCCAACCTTTTCTCTCACTCTTTTCAAAACATCATTAGCTACCAATTTAGCTTTAGAAGCTCCAATAGCTAATGCTTTGTCAATTTCATCTAAGTTATTAATAAAGTAGTTGTAACGTTCTCGTTGTACGGCAAACGTATCTGTAATAAGCTCAAAAACAGCTTGCTTTGCATGACCGTAACCATAATTACCGTTTTCGTAATTGGTTTTCATAGCTTCAATTTGCTCCTTGTTTGCCAATAAACTATAAATGGCAAAACAGTTGCAGGTTTTCCAATCTTTAGGATCTTCTAGGGGTGTACTATCTGTTTGAATAGACATAATCTGTTTACGTAGTTTCTTATCATCTAAAAATATATTGATGATGTTTCCTCTACTTTTACTCATTTTTTCGCCATCGGTGCCAGGGATCAGCATATTGTTTTCTTGAATTTTTCCTTCTGGCAACACAAAAGTTTCTCCCATTTTAGCGTGAAAACGAGAAACAACATCGCGAGTCATTTCTATATGTTGTAATTGATCTTTTCCAACAGGAATGATATTGGCGTCGTACAATAAAATATCGGCAGCCATAAGCATTGGATAGGTAAACAAGCCAGCATTTACATCTTCAAGTCTATCAGCTTTATCTTTAAAACTATGCGCCAAAGTTAATCGCTGATAGGGAAAAAAACAGCTTAAATACCATGATAGTTCTGTTACTTGAGGCACATCACTTTGTCTGTAAAAAACAGTTTTTTCAATATCTAAACCAAATGCTAACCAAGTTGCTGCTGTAGAATAGGTATTATCACGTAATTCTTTTGCATCTTTAATTTGAGTTAAGGTATGCAAATTTGCAATAAACAGAAAAGAATCATTTTTTGGGTCATTAGCCATTTCAATAGCGGGTATTATGGCTCCTAAAATATTGCCTAAATGTGGTGTTCCTGTACTTTGTATGCCTGTAAGTATTCTTGCCATAATATACCTCACAATAGTGAGAATCTTATTAAAATTAAACGGACCTTGTTTATTGAGCAAAGGTAATTT
Source organism: Flavobacteriaceae bacterium UBA6231 (assembly GCA_002441545.1). Lineage (GTDB taxonomy): Bacteria > Bacteroidota > Bacteroidia > Flavobacteriales > Flavobacteriaceae > Yeosuana. Next base: position 3,707 of record DJWL01000087.1, read on the forward strand.
TTTTAGTAGAATTGCTCAATACAAATGTGTATTTTTGAGAGGTATGAAGATATTTAAATATATATTTTGGATTTTATACCGCATTTGGTTTTACATTCTTGTGGCAATACCAATTATAATTATGTTTCCAGTGCTTATAATTTCTATTTTAAAAGAATCTTGGTATCCTTTCTTTTTTAAATTAGCTCGCATTTGGGCCAAGTTTATTTTAATTGGAATGGGATTTAAAGTGAAAATTGAAACCCAACAAATTCCTGAAAAAGATAAAAGCTATATGTTTATTGCCAACCATACCTCTATGGCAGATATTATGCTTATGCTTGTTTCAGTAAAAAACCCATTTGTTTTTGTTGGCAAAAAAGAACTAGCTAAAATTCCACTTTTTGGTTTTTTCTATAAACGTACTTGTATTCTGGTTGATAGAAATTCTGCCAAAAGCAGACAAGCTGTTTTTTTAAGAGCGCAACGACGATTAAAATCTGGATTAAGTATCTGTATTTTTCCAGAAGGAGGCGTGCCCGAAGAGCATATTTTGCTAGATGAGTTTAAAGATGGTGCTTTTAGATTGGCTATTAACCATCACATTCCAATTGTGCCTATAACATTTGCAGATAATAAAAAACGCTTTTCTTATACCCTTTTTAGTGGTGGTCCAGGTATGATGCGTGTAAAAATTCATGAGTTTTTAGAAACTAAAACTTTGAATATTAATGATACAAAAAGTTTAAATTCTAAAGCAAGGGAAATTATATTAAACCAACTTATGGTTTATTCAAAATAAAAACTGCTCTTGGGGAAGAGCAGTTTTCTTGATATTTCTTCAAGAGTTTTAAAGAAATATCGAGGCCTAACCAAAAACCTAAAACTTAAATCCAATGCCTGTATAAACACCTATAAAATAGGGTTTGAAATTGCCAGAAGTATTATTAAATGTGTTGATTTGATATTTAAATAAAGGCTCTAAATTCAAATCTATTTTTTTAGTTATTTTATAATTTATTCCTAAACCAAAATTAGCACTATAACTCACTTTGTTTAAGTTTGCAGCTTCACCAATTTTTGTTCGACGTCCTTCAAATTCAGAAAACAATTCATTATTGCTTAATATGAATGAACTAAAACCACCAATAACATTAAATCCAAATTTTTTATTGATAATGGCATATTCAATTTCTAATGGAATTTCAATATATCCTAAAGATTGATTAATTGATGTGTTTGAAGTTTTAATGAAGTTTTCATTATTTGCATTACTTAAACTTTCACCACTTATAAGAGAAATATTATCTGGATTATCACCAGTGTTAATGTTTTTTAAAGAACTAACACTTGGATTTAGTCCAACGGACTCAAAAACAACTACGTTATTGGTGTTGTAGCCTAAATT
>DJWL01000032.1:0-31054 GCA_002441545.1 Flavobacteriaceae bacterium UBA6231
CAGACTGTGAAGGTAATACTCACGATTGGTCTTATACTTATACTGTTAAAGATGATATAGCACCTGTTGCTCCAGCTGCACCTGCTGATATGTCATATCAATGTATTGATGATGTACCAGCTTCTGGAAACCTAACTGCAGTTGATAACTGTGCTGGTGATATTACTGTAACTGGTGTTGATACCATTGATAATTCAAACCCATGTAATGTTATTATAATTCGTACTTGGACATTTACTGATAATTGTGACAATAAAAGCTCTGTATCTCAAACTATAACTGTTGCAGATACAATAGCCCCTGAATTGACAAGCAGTTTAGATACTGAGTTGAATGTAAGTTGTGCTGATATTCCAGAAGTTCCTAATCCAACATTTAGTGATAATTGCTCTTCAGAAGTAAATGTGGTTTTTGATGAAGTAAATACTTTTGACGAAAATGCACTTACAGATTATCAAATTGTAAGAACATGGACTGTAACAGATTCTTGTAATAATGAAGATAAATTTGTTCAAACCTTAAATGTAAGTTTAGATGAAATAGTTACAACAGTATCAGCCGAAGATAGGTGTTATGATGATGGTGTTGTAGATTTGAATAACTATTTACAAAATACAAACTCAAATGGCACTTGGGAAATTGTTGAAGGTGACACTACTGCAACTCTAGAAGGAAGTATTTTTAATCCTACTGGTTTAGAGGTAGGCCCAGATTTTCTTCCTAACGATGGAGGTATTGATTATCTGTTTAAGTACACCGTTACAGAAAATGGATGTATCAGTGTTACAAATTTAACCATGAACATAAACGCAGATTGTACTGTATTACCTTGTGGTAGCGAAGATGTTAAAATTTCAAAAGCAATAACACCAAATGGTGACCAATGGAATGAGTATTTTGAAATAACAGGAATTGAATTGTGTGGATTTGTAATGGATGTTAAGATATTTAACCGTTGGGGAGCATTGGTTTACGAATCTGATAACTATCAAAATAATTGGAATGGTAAATCTGGTAGCGGATCTATAGGAAATGCTAGTACCGTACCAAATGGAACATATTATTATATAATAATCTTAAAAGATAGTGGATTGGCACCATTTACAGGACCAGTTTACGTTGGAACCAAATAAAACTTTAACCTATGAAACTTATTAAACATTATATAGTTGCTTTTGCGTTGTTTAGTTGTAGTGTGGGAATTGCACAACAGTTACCACAATTCACACAATACATGTACAACACAATCTCTATAAACCCTGCATACGCAGGTAGCAGAGAAGCTTTAAGCATTGTTGGTTTACACAGAAGCCAGTGGGTTGGCTTTAAAGGGGGCCCTATAACACAAACACTTTCTATTCATACACCTCTCAGGAATGATAGAATAGGTTTAGGGTTGTCATTTATACAAGACGATTTAGGTCCTCAAAATTTTTCATATCTATATGGAGACTTTTCATATACTATTCCAACAGGTACAGATTCTAGACTAGCCTTTGGTTTAAAAGCTGGGTTAACTGGCTATAGTTTTGATCAAGAATTTTTAAATGATCCCAAAATAATAGAGGATCAATTTTTTCGAGGAACTGAAAATCGTTGGAGCCCTAACCTTGGAGCTGGTGTCTTTTGGCACTCAAACACATGGTATTTAGGTTTGTCAACCCCAAGAATTTTAAATACTGACCAAAATAAAAAAGATGGTTACGAAGCCTTGGAACGTATAAGTTATTATTTTACAGGAGGCTATGTATTTGATCTTAGTAATAGTATAAAGTTAAAACCAGCCTTTTTGGTTAAAGCAACCAATGGTGCTCCAATTTCATACGATTTAACAGCCAACTTCCTGTTTAATGAAAAATTATGGTTAGGAGGTTCTTATAGAATTAACGAGCAAACTGCTGCTATTGGTGGTATTGTTGATTTTCAAATTTCAAGACAGTTGCGCATAGGTTATGCTTACGAAAAACCTATTTCAGACATTGCTAGTTATACCACAGGAACCCATGAAATTCTGTTAATTTATGAATTCAAATTCTTAAGCTCTAAATTAAAATCACCTAGATACTTCTAATTTAAATTATTATGAAATTAAAAAATTACATATTAGTTTGTTTGCTGTTAATGGTGAGTTTATCTGTATTTCCACAATATGGTAAGCAAAAAAAAGCTGATACTTTATTTAATAAATTTTCTTTTGTCAAAGCGGCAGATGTTTATAGAGAACTTATAGATAATAATTATAATAAAGATTACGCTACTAGACGTTTAGCAGATTGTTATGCCTATTTAAGAGATCCTAAAAATGCCTCAAAATATTACAAACAAGTAGTTGAACAAAAAAACGTTCCTATTGAATATTATTATAGCTATGCCCAATCTTTAAGAGGAATTAAAGACTACAAAGAGTCTAGAATTTGGCTTGAAAGGTTTAAAGATTCTGGTGGTGTTGTAAATGCGAATGATTTTGATAAGGATGCTAACTTCATATCAAATGTATTTAATGCAAAACAGCAGTATTTTTTAGATAAAATCAATATAAATACAAAATTTAGTGATTTTGGTGCATTTGAACATAATGGTAAAATTTATTTTGCTTCTTCAAGAGATGAAGGTGTTTCTATAAAACGCCTTTATGGTTGGAACGAACAGCCTTTTTTAGATGTTTATGTAGCTGAAGTCGGGTCAAAAAAAATAGCTGACCATACAGATAAACTTAAAGGAGATGTTAATTCTATTTATCATGACGGACCTGTTACAATTACAAAAGATGGTCTCACCATGTATTTCAGTAGAAATAATATTGATGAGAATGGCTTGTCAAAAGATAAAAGAGGAATTAGCAATATGAAAATTTATAGAGCTACCCTAAGAGATAGTATATGGACAGATATTGAAGATTTACCTATTAATAATAAAGAATATTCTGTACAGCATCCTGCTTTAAATAAAGACGATACCAAATTATATTTTTCATCTGATATGCCAGGTGGATTGGGTGGTTCAGATATTTATGTTGTAGACATCAATCCTGATGGAACATTAGGTGTTCCAACAAATGTTGGTGATGTAGTTAACACTAAAAATTCTGAAGGATTTCCTTTTATAAATAATGAAGGTACTTTATTCTTCTCATCAGATGGTCATGCTGGGCTTGGTTTGCAAGATATTTTTGGTACTATACAAGGCAAAAACGGTGAGTTTATTGATATCATAAATTTAGGTGTTCCAATTAATTCTAATAAAGATGATTTTTCATTTACTATGAATCAAAATGGAATTACCGGATACTTTGCATCCAATAGATCTGGTGGTAAGGGTGATGATGATATATATGCATATCACAGAGTACCAACATTAAAGGTTGAGGGTGTTGTAAGCGACGCTATTAATACTAAACCTATTCCAAATTCAATCATTACTTTGTTTGATGATAAAGACAATCAAATTGCTTATTTAATAACTGATGAAAATGGATATTATCAAATAAACATTGATAGAAACCAGGATTATAAAATTGTTGGAAGTCAAGAAAAATATATAGATGATTATAGAACATTCACATCAAAAAATATAAAAACTGAACTTACCAGTATAACAGCAAATTTACTGTTAAATCCGGTTCAAGATGTTATTAAATTGGCAGAATTAAACACAATCTATTTTGATTTTGATAAGCATTATATTAGAAAAGATGCTGCTTTAGAACTTGATAAAATTGTTAATTTAATGCAAAATGTTTATCCTGATATGGTGATAAGAATTGAATCGCATACAGATTCTAGAGGAACATTATCCTATAATGACAAACTGTCTATTGATAGAGCCAATTCAACTTATGAATATTTAATTTCTAAAGGTATCGATCCTTCTAGAATTACAGAACATGAAGGATTTGGAGAACGTAGATTAACTAATGGTTGTGAAGATGGCGAGAAATGTGAAGAGCAAGCCCATCAATTAAACAGACGTACTCAATTTATTGTAATTAAAATGGAATAACCATTAAGTTAAGTGAACTTTTTAATAGGCTTTAGTAGATTTAATTTAAACTAATGAATATGAATTCAATAAAACACATATTAATTTATTTCGTTTTGCTAATAAACGTTACTGTGTTTGCACAATACGGTCAGCAAAAAAAAGCAGACAATCTATTTAATAAGTTTTCTTTTGTAAATGCATCTGAAGTTTATAAAAACTTAATTGATAAAAATTTTAATGCAGATTATGCTGTAAGACAGCTTGCCGATTGTTACGCCTATATGAGAAATCCAGATAGTGCTGTAGTTTATTATAAAAAAGCAACTGAACAAAATAATGTGCCAATTGAATATTATTATAAATATGCACAAGCATTAAGAGGTATAAAAGATTACGAAGGTTCTAGAATTTGGTTAAAAAAATATAAAGATGCTGGAGGAAATATTGACGACAGTAAAATTTCAAAAGATGCAGATTTTATAACATCAATCTTTAATGCAAAAAAACAATATTTTTTAGAAGAAGTGAAATTCAATTCAAAATATAGTGACTTTGGTGCATATGACCATGATGGAAATACTTATTTCACATCATCAAGAGATGAAGGCGTATCTTCAAAGCATATTTACGGTTGGAATAAAGAACCATTTTTAGATATCTATGTAAAAACAAAAAATAATGATGATAATGTTGTTGACAATAAATCAAAACTTAAAGGTGATGTAAATTCTGTTTATCATGATGGGCCATTAACTATAAGTAATGATGGAAAAACCATGTATTTTTCAAGAAATAATTATGATAAAAATGGATTGGCTAAAGACAAAGCTGGAATAAGTAATTTAAAAATTTATAAGGCTACCTTAAAAGAAGATAAATGGACTAATGTAGAAGAACTTTCTTTTAATAGTAATGAATATTCAACAGGCCATCCATCATTAAATGCTGATAACACTAAATTATTTTTTGCTTCCGATATGCCAGGAGGATTTGGTGGATCAGACATTTATTATGTAGAGATTAAAAGTGATGGCTCATTTGGTACACCACAAAATTTAGGAAATATTGTCAATACAAGTAAGAATGAAGTTTTCCCTTTTGTAAACAATGAAAACATACTTTTCTTTTCTTCAAATGGACATCAAGGATTAGGATTATTAGATATTTTTGCAACTTCTACTAATAAAAATAATGATATTATTGATATTATAAATCTTGGAGTCCCAGTTAACTCTAGTAAAGATGATTTTTCATTTTTTATGAGTTCTGATGGTACTAAAGGTTACTTTGCCTCAAACAGAGAAGGTGGTGTAGGTAGTGATGATATTTATGCCTATAATAGAATTTTACCGCTTAAAGTTGTAGGAATTGTTACTGATGCCATAAACAACAAACCTATCGAAAATGCAATTATTACTTTATTTGATAGTAACAATAACCAGATTGCTTACATGCAAACTGATAAAAACGGTTATTATGAAATAAATATTGATAGAGATGCAGAATATAAAATAGTTAGTAGTCAGGTTAAATATGTTGATGATTCAAAAGTATTTACATCAAGAAAAATTGATAAAACCACAACTAGTATTGAGGTTAATTTATCATTAAAACCTGTTCAAGATGTTAAAGTTCTAGCTGAATTAAATACTATTTATTTTGATTTTGAGAAATACAATATTAGACAAGATGCTTCAATTGAATTAGACAAAATAGTTAATATGATGCAAAAGGATTATCCTAATATGATTATTAGCATAGAATCCCATACAGATTCAAGAGGTACCAATGCATTTAACAACTGGTTATCTCAATCAAGAGCAAAATCTACTTACGACTATATAATTTCAAAAGGAATAGATACCTCTAGAATTACTAAATATGAAGGATTTGGAGAAAGCAGATTAATTAATGGTTGTGATGGAAGTATTAACTGTGATGAAAAAGACCATCAATTAAATAGACGTACAGAGTTTATTATTATAAAAATGGAATAGAAAAATTAAGCTTAATAATTTACATAAAAAAACAGGTAATTAAATTACCTGTTTTTTTTTTTAGGCTGGTTGGTTAGTTTACAATTCTCATAAGTTTGTAAAGAATAGATTATAAATGTATCATAAAAAAAATAAGTTTTCATTAACATATGTTAATGGTTTAAGTTTAATTTTTTTCTAATACGGCTTAATTGCACTGGTGTAACACTTAAATATGAGGCAATATGATATTGGGGAATTAATGCATCAATATCTGGAATTCGCTTTCTAAGTTCTAAATAACGTTGTTTAGAATCCATTGATATCAATTCTAGCTGACGTTCTTCATATTTAATAAAAATATGCTCAACAATCTTATTATATAAATTGCTTATAGCAATATCTTGCTTACAAAGATTAACTAATTTATTAAAATCAATCTCATAAACTTTACATTCAGTTAATGTTTCATAGGTTAATTTTGATGGCTCATTTTTAATTAATGAAGTAAAAGAACCAACAAAACATAGTGGCATAAAAAAATTCTTGTTAAATTCTTTACCACACTCACTACTTAAAAAAACACGCATTAAACCAGAAACAAGCATATAAATTTTTGATGTTTTATCGCCTACTTTAGCTATTGGCTTATTTGCTTCAATTACTTTAAATGAGGAAATCTTTTGAAGTTTTTCAAAAGACTCTTGTGATACATTTATAAACGAATTTATATATGCAAAATTTGGATTCAACTATTCTTGTATAAATTTTAGCAATTACGAAGGATGTCTAAATTTACATCAAATTTATAACAATTAAAAATTAATGACTTAAATTTTAACTTATCAATAGATAAGATTGATTTGCAATTTCAAGTTCTTCATTTGTTGGTGCAACCAAAATTTTTACAACTGACTCAGGAACATTAATAGCTCTTATAATATTTCCTCTAACATCATTTTTTCTATGATCCAAGTGCAATCCTAAAAATTCCATGTCTTCACATACTATTTTACGAATAACACTACTATTCTCTCCTATTCCAGCAGTAAAAACAATAGCATCAATTCCATTCATTGCTGCAATATATGAGCCTATATATTTTTTAATTCTATACGCATTCATGTACAAAGCTAATCTGCAATTTTCATCTCCTTCAGCCGATTTTGCTTCAATATCACGCATATCACTATACCCAGTAAGACCAAGCATCCCACTTTTTTTAAGTAAAATATCATTGACTTCTTGAACTGTATATCCTAATTTGTCAATTAAATAAAAAATCACTGATTGATCAATATCTCCGGCACGAGTACCCATTATAAGTCCGTTTGCTGGCCCTAAGCCTAAAGAATGATCAATTGCTTCTCCATCCTTTACGGCAGTAATACTACACCCATTTCCTAGATGAATCGTAATTATTTTAGAATGCGGAAAGTTTTTTTCTTTTAAAAACTCAATTGATTTCTCTGAAACATATTTATGACTTGTTCCATGAAATCCATAAGCTCTTATATCATGTTCTTCTAAAAATTCTTTTGGAATTGCATATTGATACGCTTTTTGTGGCATTGTTTGAAAAAAAGCTGTATCAAACACTGCAACTTGTTTTGCATTAGGGAATACTTTTTCAGCTACTTCAATTCCTTTTAAATTGTGTGGGTTGTGTAAAGGTGCTAATGGAGATAAGCTTTTTATTTTTTCTTTAATTTCTGAGGAGATTTCTACGGTTTTAGAAAAAGATTTTCCTCCATGAACAACTCTATGTCCTACAACATGAATACTATCTTTATTACTTATAACTCCAAATTCTTTATCCAATAAAAATGATGTTATTTTTAAAAGTCCAGTCTCATGATCTGGGATATCTGACTCTTTAGTCATTTTAAAATCTCCCGATTTATAACTAATTAATGCACCATCTAGTCCAATACGCTCTACCAAACCGCTAGCAGCAACTGTTTCTTCTGGCATTTGAATTAATTGATACTTAATTGATGAGCTTCCTGAGTTTATAACTAATATATTCATAATTAAATTCCTTGTGCTTGAATAGCTGTAATAATAACAGTATTAAAAATATCATCCACTGTACAGCCTCTACTTAAATCGTTTACTGGTTTATTAAGTCCTTGTAGCATTGGTCCAATGGCTAACGCACCTGTTTCTCTTTGCACTGCTTTATAAGTATTATTTCCTGTATTTAAATCTGGGAAAATTAAAACAGTAGCTTGACCAGCAACTTCTGAATTTGGCATTTTGCTTTTTCCAACACCAATATCTACCGCCGCATCATATTGAATTGGTCCTTCAATTTTTAAATCTGGTCTTTTTTGTTTTACTATTTCTGTAGCTTTTCTCACTTTATCAACTTCTTCTCCTTTTCCTGAAGAACCAGATGAATAAGATAACATAGCTATCCTCGGTTCTATACCAAACGCCAAACTTGATTCTGCAGAAGAAATTGCTATTTCGGCTAACTGTTCTGCATTAGGATTTGGATTAATAGCACAATCTCCAAAAACTGATACTCGATCTTCTAAACACATAAAAAATACCGATGAAACTACTGATACAGACGGTTTCATTTTTACAAATTGCAATGCTGGTTTTATTGTGTGTTGAGTTGTATGTGCAGCACCAGATACCATACCGTCAGCCAATCCTTTATAAACCATCATAGTGCCAAAATATGATACATCATTCATTAAATCTTCTGCAATATCTATAGTAACACCTTTATCTTTTCTTAATTCATAAAGTGTATTAGCAAAATCTTTGGAATATTCAGAATCTAAAGGATTGATAATATTTACTTTATTTAAATCTAATTTTAAACCTAATCTAACTAGAGCTTCTGTTATCTTTTCTTTGCTTCCTAGTATAGTTAAATCAACTATATCCATTAAAACTAACCTTGCTGCCGCAGCAATAACTCTATCATCACTGCCTTCTGGTAACACAATATGTTTTCTTGATGTTTTAGCTCGTTTTAATAGATTATATTGAAACATTCTTGGAGTAATACCATTATTTTTAAACGTGATAAGTTTATCAGTAAGCTTATCAACATTGCAATATTTATCAAAAGTGTTTAATGAAATTATAATCTTATCTTTATTATCTGCATACATATGCGAACGTACAGCTCCAATTTTATTTGCAACTTCAAAAGTTCCAAATTTTACAGAAAGAATGGGTACAATTTGTTGTAGACCATCAATCAGTTTCACAATGGGTTCTTCTGGGATTAAGCCACCTGTTAACACAATTCCTGAAATTGATGGGTAATTACTTGAAATATTTGCCTGTAATGCACCCAAAATGATATCTGCCCTATCACCAGGAGTAATAATTAAGCAGTCTTGCTCTAATTGAGTTAAGTAATTACGCAACTGCATTGCTCCTACTTTAAAACTACTTGTTTGATTATTTATAAAGTCTCCTCCAAAGAGGATTTTGGCATCAATGGCCTTAGCAATTTCTTTAATAGTAGGATTTTTTAAAGCTGGAATTAATGGAATAGCATTTACAATAACATCTTTTGGAAGATTTTGTTCAATACCATCAATTACAATTTGTAAATTTTCTTCTTGAACCTTATTTGCAATTACTGCCAAAACTTTAACTTCCTTTTCAGTAAAAGAGTCATATGTAATATGCAAACCGTTTATAAATTCATCTAAAGTTTTACCAACACCACTTGACACTATAATTGCAGGAATTCCTAAGTTTTTAGCAATTAAAATATTAGCATCCAATTCTATTGCTGTTCCTTCTCCTGAAAAATCAGTTCCTTCAACCAGCATAAAATCATTTTTATCTTCAAGAGCTTTATATTTTTCAATAATGGTATCAAATATTTCGCCTTCTTTCCCTGCATTTCTTTTATTTATGAAATCAGTTCTAGTAAAAGCAAATCCTTCTTTATAATCAATGTCTAAGTCAAAATGTTTAAGAATAGTATTTAAATGATTATCTTTTTTATGTCCAGAATCTCCATCAATAATTGGTCTGAAATATCCAACTTTAGCAGTTTTTCCCAACAACATTCTCATGAGCCCTAAAGCAACTATAGACTTCCCACTATTAGGTTCACTAGTTGCTATATAAATTGCTTTATTCATTTGTGTAAATTTTATACAAAGGTACTCCAAAAAATTAATGTAAATAAATTTTAAACTCAATAAAATCAAGGGTTTTAAAGGTTTTTTTGATACTTATTTTTGAAATTGAATTCTTTAATTTTAAAATGATTTATGTCATATTTTATACCTTTTTTTTCAATTAAAAATATAGTCTATTTCTAATAAATTACTCTTATTTTTACTTTATGACTTTACTTATTATAAACATAAAAGAATTACTACAAGTTAGAGATTCTGAAGTTCTAAAAATTTCTGGAAAAGAAATGAGTATACTTCCATCGATTAAAAATGCATTTCTTTTAATAAAAGATGATATAATTGCAGACTTTGGAAGTATGAGTGAGATAAAAAGTATTAATGCTGATGAAACCATTGATGCTTCAGGATGCATAATATTACCAACTTGGTGCGACTCACATACACATATAGTTTATGCTGGAAATAGAGAATTAGAATTTGTAGATAGGATTAATGGTTTAACTTATGAAGAAATAGCAAATCGTGGTGGAGGGATATTAAATTCTGCTAAAACATTACAAAACACAAATGAAGATGAACTTTATGAACAATCTGTAAAAAGAGTTAAAGAAGTTATTAAACTTGGAACTGGTGCATTAGAAATAAAATCTGGTTATGGATTGAGTGTAGAATCCGAATTAAAAATGCTTCGCGTTATAAAACAAATTAAGAAAGACTTCCCTATCGCTATTAAATCTACATTTCTTGGAGCTCACGCTGTTCCTTTAGAATTTAAAAACAACAAACAAGGTTACATTGATTTAATCATAAATGACATGTTACCAAAAATTTCATCTGAAAAACTAGCTGATTTTATTGATGTGTTTTGTGAAAAAGGATACTTTTCTATTGAAGATACAGAACAAATTCTTGAAGCCGGTAATAAATATGGATTAACACCAAAAATACACGTCAATCAATTTAATGCCTTTGGTGGTATAGCATTAGGCGTAAAATATAATGCCCTTTCAGTTGATCATTTGGAAGTACTTAATGATGAAGATATAACTGCTTTAAAAAATAGTTCTACCATGCCAGTTGCTTTGCCATCATGTTCATATTTTTTAAGCATTCCTTATACTCCGGCTAGAAAACTTATTGATGCTGGTTTACCTTTTGCTTTGGCAACAGACTATAATCCAGGTTCAACACCAAGTGGAAACATGAATTTTGTGCTAAGCACAGCATGCATAAAAATGAAAGTAACTCCTGAAGAAGCTATAAATGCTGCTACCATAAATGGTGCATATGCCATGGGAATATCTGATGATTATGGTAGTATTACTATTGGAAAAAAAGCTAATTTAATTATAACTAAAGAAATTCCAAGCTACTATTATTTACCTTATGCGTTTGGAGATAATCATATAGATAAAGTAATTGTTAATGGTAAACCAATAAATTATTAATATCTAAATATATAAAAGCCCGAAAGAAATTTTTCGGGCTTTTATATTTTATTTGGTTCTATTATTTAAGAGTAAACTCAGAAGTAGCTACTAAATCTTTTTCATTAAAAACGTTGATTATATAACGACCACTTTCAAAATCGCTAGAGCCTTTTGAAGCGACAAATTCACATATATTAAGACTTGTACTTTCATAATTAAACTTACTAATCATACTATAGTTTAAAGTTTTATCACCAAAGGTAACTTGCTCATTAGCTCCTAATGTATTGTTTTTGGGGTCAATTACTTGAACGTATAATTCTTGATCACCATTTTGCACTAATTTGTTTTTAGCAACAGTAAAACAAACTCTAATTTTATCAGTACGACTTGCTCTTTCAGTTGGAATTAATTTTCCTGAAGTTCTTTCAATAACTCCAAATCCTTTTAAACCTACAGCAGATAATACAGCAGCGTTTTCCATAACTTCAGCCAACGCATTGTTTTGTATTAATAATGAATCAGTAAACATAGTTCTTTCTTCCAAACGTACACGTGTACTATCTAAAGATGTTGCTAAGTAAGAATTTTGAACTTTTAACGAATCATTTTCAGCTAATAACAAATCCATTTCTTGTTGAAGAGTAGCATATTTTTGTTTGTATTTCCATAAACTTTTTACATTAGTTTCAGAAATTTTTAATGAATCTATCAATCCTTGAATACGCTCTCTTGCTTCAATTAAATTTTTATTAGCAACAGTATTTTCGCTTATGGCATCATCATATTGTTTAGCCATTGCGTTCAAATCGTTCATTACTAATTGTTTTTGCTCTGTCAATTCTTTTTTATCCTCATTACTCTTTTTGTAAAGGTTTAGTGAATAAAATGCTGTTCCTAAAAAAAGGACTAATGCAATTCCTAATGCAATCTTTAATCCCATTCCGTTATTACTTTTTTCCATAATTACTTGTTTTTAATTTGTTTTTAGAGTTTAATGTTTACTAATTTTTATACTTGTTTTTTTTAATGTTATGAATAAATAAAAATGTATTTTTATTATTCAAAAAATTTTAATCACTCAATGGATAAACTAGTTTTATTTAATAATTCTGAACTTAATAAATTACTAAACAAGCGTACAGGAGAATCCAAATTTGGAGAACATGTTGCCGTGTTAGCTTCCATTTCTAACATATACGAGCAACTTAAAAATTTGGATGTTACTCATGTAATTATTGGTTTACCTGAAGATGTCGGTGTGTTTGCAAACTACGGATTACCAGGATCTTATAACACTTGGAATGCTGTAATAAAATTTTTGATTAATATTCAAAATAATGAATTTACCAAAGCAAATAAGGTTTTAATATTAGGACATCTTGATTTTGCTCCTGAAATGCTGAAAATTTCAACACTTGATCAATCCAACAAAAAAGATATTTTAAAAGCGAGAAAAATTGTAAAAAAAATTGACACACATGTTGCTCACAGTATCCAACAAATAGTACTAGCTGGAAAAAAACCTATAATAATTGGTGGTGGTCACAATAATGCCTATGGAAATATTAAAGGATGTTCTTTAGCTTTTGGAACTAGAATAAATGCTGTAAACTTTGATGCACATACAGATTTTAGACCTGAAGAAGGACGACATAGCGGCAACGGTTTTTCTTATGCATATGCCGAAGGGTTTCTTAAAAACTATTTCGTTTTTGGTGTGCATGAAAATTATACTTCAGACAGTATTTTTAAATCCTTTAAGAAAATAAAATCTGTTGAGTATAATACCTTTGAAGCTGTTGAAATAAGAAAAAAGTTAAAATTTAAGCAAGAATTAAACAGAGCTTTAGAACATGTTTCAGCCAGACCATTTGGAATAGAGATAGATTGCGATGCTATTGAAAACATACCAAGTAGCGCCATGACTCCAAGTGGATTTAGTGTTAATAAAACAAGAACTTTTGTTGATTTTTTTGGAAAGCATGAAAATGCCTGTTATTTGCATATCTGTGAAGCAATTGCAACACCAGAAAACGAAAAACAAATTGGGAAACTAATCACTTATTTGGTTACAGATTTTATAAAAGCAAATGCTAATTAATATTTTAAATTTTAAACCCCAGTATTCAGAATATTTTTATAATCTTAATATTGAATGGCTTAAGGCTTATTTTTATGTAGAACCCTATGATGAAGAGGTTCTTAGGAATCCCTTAAAATATATTATTGAAAAAGGTGGTCATATTTTCTTTGCAGAAATAAACAATGAAATAATTGGTACTGTTGCTTTAATGCCTACTCAGGAAGTTTTGGTATTTGAACTTACTAAAATGGCAGTCTTACCAAAATACAGAGATTTAAAAATAGGTCAGAAACTCATGCAACATTGTATTGATTTTTCAAAAAATAATAAATTAAATTCTCTTATACTTTATTCAAATACAAAGTTAGAAAATGCTATTTATGTTTATAGAAAATATGGTTTTATAGAAATTCCTGTAGAAAATAATTGCCCTTATAAGCGTTGTAATATTAAAATGAAATTAAAGCTCTAACAACTTATGTATTTGTGCATATTGCAACAAAACAATGGTTCTTGTATCTTCAATTTCTCCGCTATTTAACATATCAATTGCTTCTTTAAATGGTATTTCTAAAACCTCAATATCTTCATGTTCGCTTTCTAAACCGCCACCAGCATTTACTTTCATATCATCTTTATATTCTCCTATAAAAAAATGCATTTTTTCTGTCATAACTCCAGGTGATGAATAAGCTTCATAAATTTTTTTCACACTTTTTAGCCTATAACCTACTTCTTCTTCAGTTTCTCGTATTATGCAAGCCTCAGGATTATCTTTATCAAGCATTCCTGCACAAATTTCAATCAGCTTACCATTGGTATTATCATTCATGTAGGTTGGCATTCTAAACTGTCTGGTCAAAATTATTGTTTGCTTTTCTTTATTGTATAAAAGAATACCAGCGCCGTCTCCTCTATCATAACATTCTCTAATTTGTGTTACCCATTCTCCATTACTCATCATATAATCAAAAGTTAACATATTCAATGTATAACATTGTTTAGATAGCAACTGTGACTTTATGTTTTTTACTTTATTTACGTTCATAATCATTTAGGTTTTTCAGCTAAGTTATTAAGCAATTCCGACAAAAATTGAGTTTTAATATCATTTTTTATTTTAATGAAAAGTTAATCAAGCATTTTAAATTTTAGTAAAATAAGATAATGCCTATAAATATATTATTTAATCATTTAGTTAATAAAAAATATTATATTTGAAATGCTATTAAACCCAATCGTCATTAAAATGATAATTAAAAATACCCCTCATATTTTATCAACATTTACGGTTATTGAACAAAGTGACATTGTAACAGTTTTAATAATTGTTGTGGTTTTTTTTACAATTCTACTCCTTTTAGGTATTAGAAAGTCCTATAAACTGAAAAAAGAAAATGAACGCCTTGACAAAATAAGTGAAGAATTAGCCAGAAAAGAGGAAGAGTATAAAGACTTTACTGAAGGCCACATGTATGGTGATAACTAAAACACTCAAGTATGACAACTCTAGTATTAATTTTTATTGCGACATTTTATATTGAATTATTATATCGTAGAATTGTTTTAGCCAGACAATGTGAAAAAGAAATTCGAAAATTCAACATCAATAGGAGTTTTATAATGAACCTTGACCTAAATAATTACAAATTAGGTTTTGGAAACATTTATGAATAATCATACATAAAACTTAAACAAAAAAGCCTGCTAATTGCAGGCTTTTTTGTTTCTAAAACTAATACTTTTTTAACGTACTAATTTTTTATACTTAATTCTTTTGGGCATTAAATCGCCACCAAGAC
The DNA here is from genome assembly GCA_002441545.1 of Flavobacteriaceae bacterium UBA6231. GTDB lineage: Bacteria > Bacteroidota > Bacteroidia > Flavobacteriales > Flavobacteriaceae > Yeosuana. The sequence continues at coordinate 15,403 of DJWL01000032.1, forward strand.
GTTTCTTTTTATTTTCTTCATACTCGCTAAAACTTCCTTCAAAGAAATACACTTGTGAATCACCTTCAAACGCTAAAATATGAGTACAAATTCTATCTAAAAACCATCTATCATGGCTAATTACAACTGCACATCCAGCGAAATTTTCTAAACCTTCTTCCAATGCTCTTAAAGTGTTAACATCAAGATCGTTAGTTGGTTCATCTAAAAGTAAAACGTTACCTTCTTCTTTAAGTGTCATAGCTAAATGCAAGCGGTTACGTTCACCACCTGATAGTAATTTAACTTTCTTATTTTGTTCTCCTCCAGAAAAGTTAAATCTACTTAAATAAGCTCTAGAATTAACTTCTTTTCCTCCCATTAAAACTAGTTCTTGCTCATCGCTAAAGTTTTGCCAAATGGTTTTTTCTGGATCTATATTTGAATGTGCTTGATCTACGTAAGCTATTTTAGCAGTTTCACCCACTTTAAATTCACCCTTATCTGGGGTTTCTTCTCCCATAATCATTCTGAAAATAGTAGTTTTACCTGCACCGTTTGGCCCTATAACTCCAACAATTCCAGCTTGAGGTAATTTAAAGTTCAAATCTTCATATAATAATTTATCCTCATAACCCTTACTAACGCCGATAGCTTCCAGAACATTAGTTCCTAAACGAGGTCCATTAGGAATGTAAATTTCAAGTTTTTCGTCAAGTTGCTTTTGGTCTTGACTCATTAACTTATCATAGTTATTCAAACGAGCTTTTTGCTTGGTTTGTCTGCCTTTAGCTCCTTGTCTGACCCATTCTAACTCTCGCTCTAATGTTTTTTGACGTTTAGATGCTGTTTTACTTTCTTGAGCTAAACGTTTGGATTTTTGATCTAACCAAGACGAATAGTTTCCTTTCCATGGAATGCCTTCTCCTCTATCTAACTCTAAAATCCAACCAGCAACATTATCTAAAAAATATCTATCATGTGTTACTGCAATCACAGTACCTTTATATTGTGCCAAGTGATTTTCCAACCAATGCACAGATTCTGCATCTAAGTGGTTTGTTGGCTCGTCTAATAACAAAACATCTGGTTCTTGTAAAAGCAATCTACATAAAGCTACACGTCTTCGTTCTCCTCCAGATAATACACTAATTTTCTTGTCTCCATCTGGAGTACGCAACGCATCCATTGCTATTTCTAGTTTGGTATCTAATTCCCAAGCATATGATGCATCAATTTTATCTTGAAGCTCTGCTTGCCGGTTCATTAGCTTATCCATTTTATCAGGATCAGAATAAACTTCCTCTAAACCAAACATGTCATTTATTTTGTTGTATTCATCAAGAATAGCAACTGTTTCAGCAGCTCCTTCTCTAACAATTTCAATAACAGTTTTGCTTTGGTCTAACTTTGGTTCTTGTTCTAAATAGCCAACAGAATAATCTTGAAGAAAGGTAACATCACCTTGATAATTCTTTTCAACTCCTGCAATTATTTTAAGTAGAGTAGATTTACCAGAGCCATTTAATCCTAAAATTCCAATTTTAGCACCATAAAAAAAACTTAGATAAATATTTTTTAAAACAGGTGTGTTAGCACCTTGAAATGTCTTGGTCAAACCAGACATTGAAAAGATAACTTTCTTATCGTCGCTCATTACACTCTCCCTTTTAAAGCATTAAAAACCCATGCAATAGCAAAAAAACCAATACCTACGGCAGCAAAACCCCATCCTGCAACATCATCATACCTAAAAGCTCCTAGTGCGATTAAAATCAACCCTACTATAATCATAATTGTTGTGGCCCAAGCCAATACTGTATTTTTATTCATTGCCATAATTAATTATTTCTTTAGGGCGCATCCATGCTTAGTGCATGGTCAGGCTTTTCACTAAATCTTTTAATTTCAAGTAAATTAAAAGGATATCGCTACAAACCTTTGCGCAAATTGAAAGACAAATATCGTATTTTTAAATAAAAAAGCATCCTAGTTTAGGATGCTTTTTATAAGGTATTTAAAATATCATCAAAAAATCATTGGCACTTCAATGAACAATAAACTAGAATCTTCTTCTATATTAATTTTAAAAGTGTCTGTTTCTGAAACACCAATGGCATCACGTCTTTCCAATACCTGATTATCAATCAATACTTTACCATTGATATTCATTACATAAACACCATGGTTTTTGCTTTTAAGTTTATATTCAAACTCACTGGTTTTATCTAAATCAATTCTTGAAATCACAGCATTTTGATGGATTTTTAAACTCCCTTCATGTGCATCTTTAAAAGATGTTACTAAGGTTTGAAGTTTATTTTTTCTTCCATTTACATCAAACCTTTTTTGATCGTAACGTGGTTTAACATTTTGTTCATCTGGAAATACCCAAACTTGAAACAGGCTTAAATGTTCTTCATTTGAACCATTAATTTCTGAATGTTGCACACCAATTCCTGCACTCATTACTTGCACTTCACCAGGTAATACAGGTATCCATTCATCACCCATGTTGTCTTTATGCTTTAAAACACCTTTAAGTGGTATTGTTATAATTTCCATGTTATCGTGTGGATGTGTACCAAAGCCCATTTTAGGTGCAATTATATCATCATTTAATACACGTAACGCTCCGAAATGTACTTTTTCTGGATTGTAAAAACTTGCAAAACTAAATGAATGGCTAGCTTGCAACCATCCATGATTAGCAAATCCTCTACTATCGGCTTTATGGGTTATTGTTTTCATTTTTAATTCCTTTTTTTTATTTTATTATCTCATTTTATCAAGCAAATTGCTTAACTGCTCTGCTTCTTGCTCATTTAAGTTTTTTAATAATTCTTTATTTAAATTATTTGGTATTGACTTTAAAAGGTCTTGCCCTTGTACAGTTATTGATATTTTTACGACACGTCTGTCATGATCGCATGGTAAACGATCAATATATTTTTTTGCACATAATTTATCCATTAACCTTGTTGCATTAGGTGAACGCTCTATCATTCTGTCCTTTATAATTTGAACATTAAGTGGTTCATTAGCTCCATTTAATATCCTTAAAATATTATATTGTTGTGGTGAAATACCGTATGGTTTAAAAAACTCATTTTGACTACTGGAAATCCAACTAGCTGTATATAATATGTTTAACAATGCTTTTATTCTATTATTAGCAAATGTTGAATTAATATCTTTTGATAAATCTCCCATTTTATTAATTATTTAAATAATACATCGGCATATTGCTCACCTTTCTTTTTAAAAACAGTAAATGCAAATGGACACAGAGGTTTTATTTTTATATCTTTTTCTCTAGCAAAATCAACTGCAGCTTCAACAAGTTTATATCCAACTCCTTGTCCTTTAAAAACTTCATGAACTTCTGTATGATCTATAATTATATTTTTTCCTGCATAAACATAGGTCATTACTGCTTCTTGCTTACCATTAAGCATAACAAAAAACTTTCCTTTATGCCCATTTTCTTCTTGTTTGATTTCCATGTTTATAAATTATTTTGAAACTGTTGAATAGAATTTTTTAATTGAACATTAAAGTCTTCATCAATAATTTTTTCGTCTTTAAAATTATTTGAAAAAAAAGGCAATGAAAATACTTCAATAATATTGGCATCATGATAAGGAAATCTTTTCTGTGCAATTTCTAATACTGATGCTCCACCTCTACCTCCTGGAGATGTTCCCATAAGTAACATTGGTTTACTAAAAAACGTTTTACTTTCAATTCTTGACATCCAATCAAATAAATTTTTGAATGCCGTTGTATATGCTCCATTATGTTCAGCTAGCGAAAGAATAATACCATCAGATTGTTTTATATACTCTAAAAATTTATGAGCATTCTCTGGAATACCATGTTCATGTTCATGATCTATTCCATATATTGGTAATTCAAAATCATTTAAATCTAATATTTCAACATTTATTTTTTCCAATAAACTAGTAGCGTACTTTACTAATTCTTTATTGATTGACTGTTTACTATTTGAACCTGCAAAGGCTATAATTTTTTTCATTCTTTTATTATTAAAGCACAAATGTATAAAAATATTTTTTATTTTCCAAGGAATATATTTCCATGTAATATTTAAATTAATAATAAAACCCAATCTCTTGGGTTTTATGTTGTATTAAAAATTAAAACTGTGCAATTTCCGTACTATTTTTCATGGCAGCAGTACTGGTTGTTCCGGCTGTGACAATATTTTGAATTTCATCGAAATAAGAAGTGCCAACAAAACTTTGGTGCTTAACAGCTTTAAAACCATGTTCTTGAAGTTTAAATTCTCTTTCTTGCAATTCAGAATAACCAGCCATTCCCCTTTCTCTGTATGCTTTAGAAAGCTCAAACATACTTGTATTTAAAGCATGAAAACCAGCTAATGTGATAAATTGATATTTATATCCCATTTTTGCTAAATCCTCTCTAAAAGTTTCCATTTCTTTTACACTTAATTTAGCAGCCCAATTAAATGAAGGAGAACAATTATAAGCTAATAATTTTCCTGGGAATTTGACATGAATTGCATCAGAAAACTGTTTAGCTTGAGCCAAATCTGGGTTTGAAGTTTCCAGCCATAACAAATCTGCATAAGGCGCATAACTCAATCCTCTGTCAATACCTTGTTCTATACCATTTCTAACATGAAAAAAACCTTCCGATGTTCTTGTTTCACTTTTAATAAATTTTTTATCTCTTTCATCTATATCACTAGTTAGTAAATTTGCAGCATCCGCATCGGTTCTTGCAATAATCAGTGTTGGTACATTCAAAACATCTGCAGCCAAACGTGCTGCAATTAATTTATTTATAGCTTCTTGAGTGGGCACTAACACTTTGCCTCCTAAGTGCCCGCATTTTTTTGCAGAACTCAATTGATCCTCAAAATGTACTGCTGATGCTCCACTTTCAATCATTGATTTCATCAATTCAAACACATTTAGGTTCCCACCAAATCCTGCTTCTGCATCAGCTATTATAGGCACTAAATAATCTTTTTTGTCATTAGTTCCATTAACTGTTTGAATTTGATCTGCACGTAACAAAGCATTATTAATACGCTTTACAACTTGCGGAACACTATTGGCAGGATACAAAGATTGATCTGGATACATATGACCTGATAAATTTGCATCTGCAGCAACTTGCCAACCACTAAGATAAATTGACTCTAAACCTGCTTCAACTTCTTGAACAGCTTGATTGCCAGTAAGAGCCCCAAGTCCAGCAACAAAATCTTGAGAGTTTAATTTTTTCCAAAGTTTTTCTGCTCCTAATCTAGCAATTGAATGCTCAATAGTATATGAGCCTCTAAGTTTAACTACTTCTTCAGCAGTGTAAGGCCTTACAATGTTTTTCCAGCGATTGTTTGTTAGCCAATCAGTTACTAAAGCTTGAATTTGATCTTTTTTTTCCATAATTTTGAGTATTAATAAATTTATTTATTGTCCCGTATTTTATAATGTTAGCGCATTGATACGGGATTTTTTTATACGTATTTGTAAGCTGGTATTGTTAAAAATTCAATGAAAGGATCTGCTAGAATTAAACTTTCAAATAATTTAAAAGCCAACTCAAATCTTGTTTCATTCATTTTTTCATTCCCAACAAAATCTATAATTTTTTGTGTTTCTTCTTTAAATATTTTATTGAAGAGTTTCAAAGTAAATTTTCTGCCATCTTCTAAAATGACTTCATTTTTCAACCATTGCCAAACCTGTGTTCTCGATATTTCTGCAGTAGCAGCATCTTCCATTAAATTATACAATGCAACTGCTCCACTCCCTCTTAACCAAGCTTCTAAATAAAGTATCCCAACATTTATATTTTTACGAATCCCTGATTCTGTAATTGTACCGGTAGGAATTTCAATCAAATCGGATTCAGTTACCACAACATCACTTCTATCAACAAATATTTGATTTGGAGTCTGCATATGTTTATCAAAAATATCCATTGCTACTTTTACTAAGCCTGGATGTGCAACCCAAGTCCCATCATGGCCGTTTTTAACTTCTCGCTCTTTATCGATTCTCACTTTTTGCAAAGCAATTTCATTGGCTTTTGTATCATTACTAATTGGAATTTGAGCAGCCATCCCTCCCATAGCATGAATTCCTCGTTTATGGCATTTTTGTATAACCAATTTTGAATACGCAGCCATAAAAGGTGTTTCCATGGTCACTTGATCCCTGTTCGGAACCATATATTCTTTACGATTTCTGAATTTTTTGATGTATGAAAAAATATAATCCCATCGCCCACAATTTAGACCTACAATATGCTCTCTAAGCTTATAAATAATTTCATCTAACTGAAAGCTTGCTGTAATAGTCTCAATCAATACTGTTGCCTTAAATGTGCCTTTTGAAACACTTAAATATTCTTCAGCGAAATTGAAAACATCATTCCACCATTCGGCTTCCAGATAGTGTTCTAATTTTGGCAAGTAGAAATATGGTGCTGTATTGTTCGATAATAAAACTTTAGTATTATGAAATACATAAAGCCCAAAATCTAATAAGCTTCCAGAAATTTCTTCATCATTAATAAGTAAATGTCGTTCGTTTAGATGCAAACCTCTTGGACGTACAATTAACACTGCCAAATCTTTATTCAATTTATAAGACTTCTCCTTTTTTAAATCGAAATACGAAATAGTACGTTTATTAGCATCAATTAAGTTAAATTGACCTTCAATAGTATTGCTCCATGTTGGAGAATTACTATCTTCAAAATCAGCCATAAATGTTTTGGCTCCAGAATTAAGTGCATTTATCACCATTTTACGATCGACAGGTCCAGTTATTTCAACTCTTCTGTCTAATAAATCATTTGGTATGGCAGCAGCTTTCCATTCACTTTCCCTGATATTTCTTGTTTCTCTGGGAAATTCAGGCAACTTACCTCTATCAAATTCTTTTTGCTGCATTTTTCTTCTTTCTAATAACCGCAATCTTTTACTGTTAAAACGAATATGAAGAGCAGACAAAAATTCAAGCGCATCCTTAGTTAGAATTTCAGGATAATGATGTTTTGCTTCCTTGGCAAACTTAACATTTGTTTGAGTTAATAATTTTTCTTCCATGACTGTTAAAATTTTCTAAGCAATAATAAAACAAACTTTTTAAAAAAACAAGCGAACGTTCGCTATTTTTTATTATTTCGTTTTTTTTATAATATCCGCAAATAATTGTATATTTGTTTTTATAATTATGGAAGAAGAATACATTAAACTTATTTTAGGCTTAAAACTTAAGCAAATAAGAACAGATAAAAATCTGTCACTCTTTGGTTTATCTAAACTGACAGGTTTATCAAAATCATATTTAAACGAGATTGAAAAGGGAAAAAAATATCCTAAAACAGATAAAATAGTATTGTTATCTGAAGCTTTGGATACACCTTACGATCAATTAGTTTCTTTAAAGCTAGATAAAAACCTAGCTCCGATTGGGGAAATTTTAAAATCAAAAATATTAAAAGAAATACCGCTAAATCTTTTTGGAATTCAGGAAAGCGACCTTATAGATATTATTTCAGAAGCTCCTGCTAAAGTAAACGCCTTTATAAGTACCATTATAAAAATTGCTCAAAATTATAACTTTAGCAAGGAAAGTTTCTATTTGGCTTCATTAAGATCATATCAAGAAGCCAATAACAACTATTTCGAGAACATTGAAAAACAAGTGCAGGATTTCACTAAATCCTATCACATAGATGTCACAAAACCCATTGAAGCAAAAGAACTAGAGGAGATTTTAATTGAGGAATACGGATATGTTATTGACGAAAAAGAGTTAGATAAGCATAACGAATTACATAATCTAAGATCTGTTTTTGTTCCTCAAACAAAAACTCTTTTACTTGCAAAGCATATGGATGATGCTCAAAAGGTTTTTATTTTTGGTAAAGAAATAGCCTATAATTACTTGGATTTTAAAGAGAGGTTATATACGTTTTCGTGGATTAAGTTTGAAAATTTTGAACAGGTACTTAACAATTTCTATGCATCTTATTTTGCTGGCGCTTTATTGGTAAATCAACAAAGTATTAATAAAGACATAAATGCTTTATTTAATAAAAAATCATTTGATAAAGATCTGTTTTCAAAAATTCTTAATAAGTACAATGCATCTCCCGAAACCTTTTTTCAACGTTTAACCAATGTATTACCAAGCGAATTTAATATTACAAACTTATTTTTTTTACGGTTTACACATAAAAAAGGCAGTTTTAAATATCATTTAAACAAAGAATTGCATTTAGCTCATCAACATTCTCCACATGCTAACGAAACTAATGAACATTATTGCAGACGATGGGTTTCTTTAAAAGTATTGAATGAAATTACTGAAAAAAATATTCCGGTATTTGACCTTCAAATATCACATTATCCATTAGATAATTTTTCTTATGCAGTACTGTCATCTGCAACAAAGGATCCGTTTAGAGATGATTATTTTAGAAGCATAAGTATTGGTATTTTAATTGACAAACAATCTAAAAGGAAAATTAACTTTTTAGATGATCCTAATATCCTTACAAACGATGTTGCTGTTACTTGCGAATCTTGCAGCATTAAAAATTGTGCTGAAAGAGTTGCCGAACCAATAAATATTGAAAAGCAAGTAACCAATGAAGTCATTGAGAAAGTGGTTTCTGAACTTAACCAAAAGTTTTCAAAATAACCAATGCAAATTTGTATTTTAGTACCCTTATAATACAATAACAACTGATGGATATTAACTTCAATAAAAACGAAGATCATAATAAACTCCTAATTTCTGAACTAAACAACAGACTTGCTAAAGTACATTTGGGTGGAGGAAAAAGTAGTATTGAAAAGCATCATGCAAAAGGCAAAATGACAGCTCATGAGCGTATTAATTACTTATTGGATTCTCATTCAAAATCCATAGAAATTGCTGCTTTTGCTGGCGAAGACATGTATGAACAACATGGTGGCTGTCCTTCTGCTGGCGTTGTTGTTAAAATAGGTTATGTAAAAGGAAAACAATGCATTGTTGTGGCCAACGATGCTACTGTTAAAGCTGGTGCTTGGTTTCCTATAACTGCAAAAAAAAATCTAAGAGCACAGGAAATCGCTATTGAAAACAAATTGCCTATTATCTATTTGGTAGATAGCGCAGGTGTTTTTTTACCATTGCAAGACGAAATATTTCCAGACAAGGAACATTTTGGTCGCATTTTTAGAAATAATGCCATAATGAGCAGTATGGGAATAACACAAATTGCTGCTGTAATGGGTAGTTGTGTCGCTGGTGGTGCTTACTTACCTATTATGAGTGACGAGGCTTTGATTGTTGATAAAACGGGGAGTATTTTTTTAGCAGGAAGTTATTTGGTCAAAGCCGCTATTGGAGAAAGTATTGATAATGAAACTTTAGGTGGTGCTACAACACATTGCGAAATTAGCGGTGTGACTGATTATAAAGCAAAAGATGATAAAGATGCCTTAGATACTATCAAAAATATTATTGACAAAATTGGTGATTATGATAAAGCTGGATTTAATAGAATTGAATCCAATAAGCCTAAAGAAAATCCTGAAGATATATACGGGATTATACCAAAATCTAGGGCAGACCAATACGATATGTACAGTATCATAAAAAGATTGGTTGATAATTCTGAATTTGACGAATATAAAGCTGGTTATGGAAAAACAATCATAACATGCTATGCCAGAATTGATGGTTGGGCAGTTGGTATTGTTGCCAATCAACGTAAACTAGTTAAAACAAAGCAAGGTGAAATGCAGTTTGGCGGCGTTATTTATAACGACAGTGCTGATAAAGCTACTCGGTTTATAGCAAACTGCAATCAGAAGAAAATTCCATTAGTTTTTTTACAAGATGTTACTGGTTTTATGGTAGGTAGTAAAAGTGAACATGGAGGTATTATTAAAGATGGCGCAAAAATGGTGAATGCTGTAAGTAACTCTGTTGTTCCAAAATTCACAATTATTATAGGAAATAGTTATGGTGCTGGCAATTACGCCATGTGCGGCAAAGCTTATGACCCAAGGTTGATTGTTGCTTGGCCATGTGCAGAATTGGCTGTTATGAGTGGAAATTCTGCGGCTAAAGTATTATTGCAAATTGAGACAGCTTCACTAAAAAAGAAAGGAGAAATTATTACTAAAGAAAAGGAAGAAGCTCTTTTTAATAAAATAAAAGACAGATACGATGCTCAAGTATCTCCATATTATGCGGCTGCAAGAATTTGGACGGATGCCATTATAGATCCTTTAGATACCAGAGAATGGATCAGTATGGGTATAGAAGCAGCAAACCATGCCCCTATTGAGAAAAAATTTAATTTAGGTGTTTTACAAGTTTAACTGATCCCTAGTTTTTTTAATATTTTTTTTCTTTGAATTTTATCAGAAATGATTTCAAACTTTTTTACAGTGTAAATTTCCTTAGGTTTTTCATACTTATCCAACACATTAAATACAGATGATTCAACATTATTAGAATCATTTTCTAATATAAGTATAACTTTTTCACCTAATTTTTCATCTTTTTCAGAAGCTATAAAAAACTTACTATCTATTTTACCAAATAGTTTTTCTTCAACAGCTTCAGGGAAAATTTTAACACCACCAGAATTTATGACATTGTCAAATCTTCCTAACCATTCAAATTCTGTGTCAGAATACAATTTAACTATATCATTAGTAACTATTGGGAGTTTTAAAAGATGAGGAGAATTTATTACTAAACAACCTCTTTCATCTTGAGAAACTAAAATATCTGGAAGGGTTTTAAAAACGGATTTTTCTTCTTCGTCCTCTTTGAAATTATTCAGTGCTCGTAATGCAATATGAGTTGCAGTTTCAGTCATTCCAAACGTTTCGTAAATATTTGCAGGAAAATCTTTTATTGCTTCAATAAGGTCATTAGATACTTTTGCGCTTCCTAAAATAATATTTTTAATATTACTAACTTTATCAATAGAGTTTTGTAATTGAATTGGTAACATGGCACAAAAATCATACTCCTTTTTCGAGTTAAAAACAAGTTTTGATGATGGTTCAATAAGGTCTAATTCCAATCCTAATATCATAGCTCTTACAAGCATCATTTTACCAGCAATATATTTAGCTGGTAAACAATGTAAAGCTTTATTTCCAGGAGTAAGATTAAAAAAATCACCAGTAAAAATTGAAGAATTAACCATAGCTTGTTTGTCAAGCTTAATAAGTTTTGGTTTTCCTGTTGTACCTGTCGATTTTACTTTTATATAGGTTTTATTGTCTAACCAATCTATTAAAAAATCTCCAATGGCTTCTTCATAAGGAAGTCCTTCTTTAATAAAACTATATGCAATTTCTTTAATGTCTTCTTGGTTATAATTTACGCCGTTAAGCTTAAATTTTAAATGTACTTTATTATAATTAGGTATCACGTATAAATCGGTTTTGGTCTTTAACTTTTAATTTTCTAATTGAGGTTGTTCTACTTTTCCAAATAGTTTTTCTTTCCAATTAGTCCATCTGTATTTTTTGGATAAAATTAATAGAATAATTGGAAATACTATAAATACAGGCATAAATATATCTACAAATCCAGCTTCTGTTGGATCTGACATATCTTTTAAAATGGAGTGTGTTTGAAAAGCTGTCCAATCTGCAGTAACTAACAATGCTGTAAACAAATTATTTGCAGCATGAAAACCAAGAGAAAGCTCCATGCCTTCATCCATTAAAGTCATTATTCCTAAAAATAAACCTGTTCCTATGTAATATATCAATATAACATTTCCAAGTTTATCAACTTCTGGATTTGAAATGTGTAATAATCCAAAAGCAAAAGAAGTGACTAACAATGGAGTAGTATTTCTACTTAATATTTTATAGAGTAACTTATAAAAAGTAGAATTTGTCAATTTTATCAATAATGTTTTCTGATTTAGAAGAAAAAACAAAAAACCAATAAAAAATGCAAATATTAACAGTCCAAGCATAAAACTGAAAGAATATAAGCTGTTTAAATAAAGAAAACTGACTAAACAAATAATTGTATAAATAAAAATTAAAGGGAAATTTAAATAAATTGAAGAAACTCCTATTCCTTGCATTAAATAACCTCTAAATAAATATTCCTCAAAACTTGTTTGAAGTGGTACTAATAAAATTGCTATCACACTTAAAATAATAAAAGGAACCAGTTTAAAATTCACAACATAATCATCTGGCGAAAAATAATAATAATCAATAAGCACAAAACTGCTTGAAACTAAACCCCAAAGAATAAAAATAAACCAAAAACGCTTCCAGTCTATTTTCTTTCTTGATGTGGTTAATTGCGTAAATGTTTCCTTATGTAAATACTTGGCTACCAGTAACAAACCAACTAAGCCAATAGCAAATGATAATAGCATTAAAAACAGATTTAAATTCGGTTCTAAAAGACTCATCATTTTTTGTTCATCAAGTCCTAATATGCTATCTCCATTTTTATATGCTTGAAAAAAAACGGCAACAGTAAATGGAATTTGACCAATTATTACTGCAATAATTATAATAACTAAACCAACTAAATAACGCCACCACTCGTGTAATACATTAAATGCTTGAGAAATATACATATCTATAAATTAAAATTCCAACTATTATCAATATTATAATGAAGTGCCCCATTTTTGACCAATAAAGGAGATTCAAAATTATTTGTGAATAAACTACCTGTTCCTAATCCTTGAGGCACTAAATTGTTTTTTGTAAAGGTATATTGCGCAATGGCGTTAAGCCCAATATTACTTTCTAAAGCGCTAGTTATCCACCATGCAATATTGTTGTTTTTTGCAATTTCTATCCAATCATCACTACCCTGAAAACCGCCAACTAAAGTGGGCTTTAAAATGATAAATTGTGGTTTAATATCTTTTAGTAACTCTTCTTTTTTCGTTTTTGAAAAAACACCTATCAATTCTTCATCTAAAGCAATTGGTAATGGAGTAATTTCACAAAGTTTAGCCATTTCATTAATTTGACCTTGTTTGATGGGTTGTTCAATAGAATGAATGTCTAAATCAGATAATATTTTTAGTTTTTCTAAAGCATCAGAAGTTGAAAAAGCACCATTTGCATCTACTCTTAATTCAATATCATTAGATGAAAACTCTTTCCTAATAGATTTTAAAATATCAACTTCAGATTGAAAATTGATAGCACCAATTTTCATTTTGATGCATTTGAAGCCAGATTCTATTTTTTCTTTAATTTGCTTTCGCATAAAATCCTCGGTTCCCATCCAAATCAACCCATTTATTGGTATTGGTTTTCTGCCTTTAGTAAATTCTGAAGGAAATAATTCAAACGGAGTTTTAGATTCTAATGACTTTAAAGCCATTTCTAAACCAAATTGAATACTTGGAAACTCTGTTAATTCTTGTATCAACTTTTTTAAATCAGAGTTTATATGTTTGCATGTCCATTGCAGTTTTTCTTCATAATCTGGCCTGTCGTCAATTGATAGTCCTTTAAACATGCCACATTCACCAATTCCTTGTTTACCATTTTGGGTAATACGTAAAAACCAAGTTTCCTTGCTTTTTAAAACACCACGAGATGTTCCACTAGGTTGTTTAAAGTTTAAAACGTGTTTTTGATAAGTTGCTATTTTCACTCGCCAAAATTACTTAAATAATTTTCATTTTATAATGAAGAAATAAAATCAAGTTAAAGTTCAATGCTTTCCCCTATTTCTAGAAGCATTAAATCTTTTCCTTTATCAAAAAATTTGCGTTTGGCATCTTCATGGTCAATTTCAATGTAACCAAAAGTATCAAAATGATATCCAAGAACTTTATCGCATTTAACAAAATTACTTGCCAAAATGGCATCGTCAACTCCCATAGTAAAGTTGTCTCCAATGGGAAGAATTGCTAAATCTAAATTTATATATAGCGGAATAAGTTTCATATCCATTGTTAAGGCGGTATCTCCAGCTATGTATATATTTTTATGTTCCCCTTCAATAACAAAACCACCTGGCTGACCGCCATAACTTCCATCAGGAAAAGATGAGGTATGTATGGCATTGACATATTTTACGTTTCCGAATTCAAAATCCCATTGACCACCAAGATTCATAGGATGACCTTCAATGCCTAACTTTTCAAAGTATGAAACAATTTCAAAGTTTGAAACGACAACCGCATTGGTTCTTTTGGCAATAGCCTCCACATCTAAAATGTGATCTTGATGTGCATGAGTTAATAAAATATAATCTGCTTTTAATGTTTCAATATTAATCATTGACGCTTTTGGATTGGCAGAAATAAAAGGATCAACTAAAATATGAATATCCCCAACTTGAATACCTAAAGACGCATGTCCAAAAAATGTAATTTTCATATGTTAAGAATTAATTAATTTTAAATGAGTAAAATACAAAAAATCTATAACAGTTGTCCTATTCCCATAAGGATTGCTAAAAGAAAAGTGGTAATAGCAACTTTTTTTAATTCGGAATCAAGTAGTTTTAAATCCACATTTTTTTTAACCCTAATCAAATGCAAAACTAGCGGAATGTACATTGCGACAAAAATGAAGTTAATTGGTGATGTAAAATAAAAAACTCCAAATAAAGTCGATAAAACAATAGCCAATAAAATTAAAGTGTAATGATAAATCTTCATATTCTTTTGGCCAAGCTTAATTGCTAAAGTTATTTTTTGAGATTTTTTATCAGATTCAAAATCACGCATGTTATTAAGATTAAGCACAGCAACACTTAATAATCCAATAGTCATGGCAGGTAAAATTGTAACATGGTCTATTTGTTTTGCATATAAAACATAACAACCAATAACACTTACCAAACCAAAAAAAATAAAAACAAAAACATCACCTAATCCCTTATATCCGTAAGCATTATTACCAACAGTATACCTCATTGCTGCTATTATGCTGCCTGTTCCTAAAATAAAAAAAGTTAATGCTAAAAAAAAGTGTTTAGCCCTAAATGAGATAAAAATTAGCATTGTAGCTAAAATAATTGCTATTAAAATGCATATTTTAATAGCATTTAACATGCTCTCAGGTGAAATTTTACCACTCTGAACAATCCTTTCAGGACCTATTCTATCATTATTATCGGTTCCCTTAATACCATCTCCATAGTCATTAGCTAAATTAGATAGAATTTGAAAACTTAAAGTTGTAAGAATAGCAAGAGTGAATATTTTCCAATTAAAAAACCCATTATACTCTGCAAAACATGAAGCTAAAATAATTCCTGAAACTGATAAAGGTAAGGTCCTTAATCGCATAGCAGAAATCCAAAGAGAGAAATTTTTCATACTAAGGGATCCATTTTTTTTCAAAATTAGGTTTGCGCTTTTCTAAAAAAGCATTTCTGCCTTCTTTTGCTTCATCTGTCATATAAGCTAAACGTGTTGCTTCACCAGCAAATACTTGTTGTCCAACCATTCCATCATCAGTTAAATTCATAGCAAATTTCAACATTTTTATTGATGTTGGAGACTTAGCTAATATTTCCTGAGCCCATTGGTAAGCAGTAGATTCTAATTCGTTATGTGGAATTACAGCATTTACCATTCCCATTTCAAAAGCTTCTTGAGCTGAGTAATTTCTTCCTAAAAAAAAGATTTC
>DJWL01000032.1:31129-52307 GCA_002441545.1 Flavobacteriaceae bacterium UBA6231
GGCATAAACCTAATCATGCGCTGAACTTCTAAAATATTTAATCGATGGTAGCCATCTTCTCCAACATAACCTTGATGGCCCCTTGCCTTTTGATCACCACCACTACAAAATGAATAAACCCCATCTTTTGATGAAGGTCCTTCTGCAGATAATAAAACTACTCCAATATTTACATCTTCATTAGCATCATAAAATGCATCATATAATTCACTTGTTGTTTTGGGTCTAAATGCATTCCTTACATTTGGTCTATTAAATGCTATTCGGGCTACACCATTACATTTTTTATATGTAATATCTTCGTATTCCTTGGCTGTAACCCAATTTATTACTTCCATATTTAATATTTTATTCAAAAATATATTTTATTTTAATAAGACTTGTCTTTTAATTTTTAAAATTAATGTTTAAAATGATTCTTATTAGAAAGTAATATTTTTTTTAAGTAAAAAATTTAGAAATATCTTACAAATTATTTGTTGATTTTATGTGTCTGTTATATATTTACTAACAACCTTAGAAAATAATCACAAAAAGAACAAAATCAATGAATTATTCATATAAAAATACACAGTAGTAAGTATTTTTTATGAATTTTTTAATACTTATCTTTGCATATACTATAAATTTTAGATTAAATATTAAAAATAATGAAATTTTTACGTACAGATAATGTTTTGTTAACGAATAAAACAGTATTTAATCGATAATTAATTATATTTGCAAAGCTCTAAACCCCATAGTCTATGATATATACAATTACCATTTCTTTATTAGTCTTAATAGCCATTAATTTTTTATTATTAAGATTTAGCTGTAATAAAACTAACAAAAAAGCAAAAGTTAATAATAAGCCTATTATACTTTCAACAAAAGTTACCAGTTTACCGGTTTCTGAAAAGCTTGCTCCAACAGGAAGTTAGTTTTACTAAAGTGTTTGTTACCAAACCATAATCCTCTGTTTGCACTTAATGGTGAAGGATGGCCACTTTGTAATACATGATGTTTTTTAGAATCTATTAATTTAATTTTTTGTTTTGCGTAACTACCCCAAAGTAAAAAGACAACACCGCTTTTTTCTTCACTAATAATTTTTATAGCAGCATCAGTAAACGTTTCCCAACCTTTGTTTTGATGGCTACCGGCTGAATGAGCTCTTACTGTTAAAGTTGCATTTAATAATAAAACTCCTTGGTCTGCCCAACGTAACAAATTACCACTTTTTGGGTATGGAATTCCTAAATCTTGTTCAATTTCCTTGAATATATTTATAAGAGAAGGAGGATGATTTATATTATCATTTACTGAAAAACATAGCCCATGGGCTTGTCCATTATCATGATATGGATCTTGGCCTATGATTACTACTTTAACATCTTCAAAATGACAATGTTCAAAAGCATTAAATATTTGATTTCCTGGCGGAAAACATTGATGTTTTGAGTATTCTTCTTTAACAAAACTTACTAAATCTTTAAAATATGATTTCTCAAATTCTTGCTGTAAATGAGATTTCCAACTATCGTGCATATTGACATTCATAATTACCTTTAAAATTGTTCTAAAAATAATACTATCTTTATTCTTATAAAATTTTAACCATTGAAAAAAATTCAATTTCCAACCGCCCAAACCATATTGCTTTTAATTGCCGCACTAGTTACTTTACTTACTTGGTTTATTCCTGCCGGAAAATATGATACTTTGTCTTATAATGCTTCTGAAAAAAAATTTACAGTAAATAGTTTAGAAAAGCAAAAACAATTAGATGCTACACAAGAAACCTTAACCAATTTAGGTATAAAAATTTCTCTTGAAAAGTTTACAAATGGAGATATTTGGAAACCTATAAACATACCTAATACCTATAAAAAATTAGAAGCCAAACCTCAAGGTGTTTTAGATTTCATTAAATCTCCAATAAAAGGAATCATTGAAGGAGCTGACATCATTTTTCTAGTTTTGGTTATTGGCGGTTTAATTGGAATCATGAATCTTACAGGAGCGTTTGATGCTGGTATTTCTTGGATGGCAAAAGTTTTATATGGCAGGGAATACATCCTAATTATATTTGTTACATTTTTAATTTCGTTAGGTGGTACTACTTTTGGTTTAGCCGAAGAAACTATAGCCTTTTACCCTATTCTTATTCCTATTTTTCTTGCTGCAAAATATGATGCTATGGTAGCATTAGCATCCATTTATATTGGTTCTTCAATAGGAACCATGTATTCAACTATTAACCCATTTAGTGTTATTATTGCTTCGGATGCCTCAGGAATTAATTGGACAACTGGCATAATTGGCAGATTTATATTATTTGCTTTGGGAACACTCATTTGCATTCTTTATATTATTCGTTATGCGCAACGAGTTAAAAAACATCCTTCAAAATCAATTATTTATAGTCAAAAAGAAGAAATAGAAAATCTTTTTGGAAATACTTCAAATTCAACGGTTAAGTTAACAATGCGTTTGCGTTTAATTCTTTTTATTTTTTCTATGTCATTTATTGTTATGGTGTTTGGAGTTTCTACATTAGATTGGTGGTTTGTCGAAATGTCTTCTGTATTTTTAGTTGGTGCTATTCTGATTGGCTTTATTGGTAAAATTAAAGAATCTGTATTTGTTGACAGTTTTGTTAAGGGAGCAAGTGATTTATTAGGTGTTGCTATTATAATTGGAATTGCCAGAGGAATTACTGTACTTATGAATGATGGATTAATAAGTGATACGATGCTTTATTATGCTAGTAACATAACTAATGGCATGAACAAGGGTTTGTTTATTAATGCTATGTTATATATATATGGAGGATTATCATTTTTTATTCCGTCATCATCTGGAATGGCTGTTCTTACTATGCCAATTATGTCGCCTTTAGCAGATGGCGTTGAAATTGGTAGAGAAGCCGTTGTAAATGCTTATCTATATGGTCAAGGTTTATTTGCTTTTATAAATCCTACGGGGTTAATTTTAGCATCTTTAGCAATTGTAAAAGTTGGTTATAATAAATGGTTGAAATTTGTAATGCCTTTAGTTTTTATCTTATTGATTTTCACCATGATAGCGTTAACAATTTCAGTATATGTTTAGGATAAAATTCTAACCATTAATTCTTTTAGTAAATCTCCTTGAGGTACTGAATTTGAATTAACTCCTTTTCCTTTAAGATCAAATTCTCGTAATGCTGAAATTACTGTACTTACTTTTTTCATAGGAAAATTACGAGCTGCCAACACATAGTCATTAACAAAATAAGGATTAACTCCTAAAGCCGAAGCAACATTTCGAGGTGATTTATCATTCAATCCATGAAACTGAAGTAATTGGGTAAAAAAACTAAATAATAAAGACACCGTAACAACCATAGGATTATCTTTTGGATTTTCAGAAAAGTAATTAATTATTTGATAAACTTTAACATTATTTCTTTCACCAATTGCTTTGCGTAACTCGAAATTATTAAAGTCTTTACTAATTCCTATATTTTCTTCAATAAGTTCTGGAGTGATTTGTGTTTCCTTTGGAATAATGATTTGAAGTTTTTCAAGTTCGTTATTAATTTTACTTAAATCGGTTCCCAAAAATTCCACCAACATTTGAGCTGCTTTAGGAGAAATAGTATATTTTTTTGTGGCTAAAACTCTTCTAATCCAATCAGGAACCTGATTTTCGTAAAGTTTTTTGCTTTCAAAAACAACGCCTACTTTATTAATGGCTTTATATATAGATTTTCTTTTATCTAACTTTTTATACTTGTAATTAACTACTAAAACTGTTGAAAGTTGCGGATTGTTTGCATAAGCTTCTAATTTATCAATAGTTCTAGATAAATCTTGTGCTTCTTTAACTATTACAACTTGTCTTTCAGACATCATAGGGTAACGTTTTGCGTTTTCTACAATATCATCAATACTAACATCCCTTCCATATAAAACTACCTGATTGAATCCTTTTTCCCCATCTGAAAGCACATTTTTTTCAATAAATTCTGAAATCTTATCAATATAATAAGGTTCTTCACCCATTAAAAAATAAATAGGTTTAATCTGTCCGTTTTTAATATCAGTAACTAATTGTGTGACTTCGTCCAAAATGTAAAAATTTCAAATTAAAAAATTCAAATCCCAAAAACATGTTTACTAATTTGGTATTTGAATATTGTGGTTTAACTTTGAATTATCAAAATATATAATGTGTTGCAAGAACTAAACTTTCCAAAGTTTTCGTTTCGATTCAAAAATAACGAAAATAAAATTTCTATTTTCGATGTTATTCGCAAAAGATTTGTAATTCTTCAACCCGAAGAATGGGTTAGACAACATTGTGTGCATTATCTAATTGAAAACAAAGGTTATCCAAAATCTTTAATTAATGTTGAAAAAGAATTAACTGTAAACAAGTTACGCAAACGTTATGATATTGTAGTTTTTAATTCGGATGGTAGTATTTATTTAATTGTTGAATGTAAGTCTCCAAATATTACTATAAACCAAAGCACTTTCGACCAAATTGCTCAATATAACTTAAGCTTAAATGCATCATATTTAATGATTACTAATGGATTAAATCATTATTATTGTCAAATGGATTTTAAAGAAGAAAAATATCAGTTTTTAAAAGATATTCCTAAATATATTAAATGAAAGTAGCCATTGTTATTTTAAATTGGAATGGAAAAAAACTTTTAGAACAGTTTTTACCATCAGTTATTGAATATTCAAAGGAAGCAATGGTTTATGTTGCAGATAATGCTTCTTCTGATGATTCGATAGATTTTGTCAAGGTAAATTTTCCTTCAGTCAAAATTATTGAAAACAAAATAAATAGAGGTTATGCAAAAGGCTATAACGATGCATTGAAAAATTTAACTGAAGATATATTTTGTTTATTAAATAATGATATTGAAGTTACTAAAGGTTGGCTTACACCAATATTGAGCACTTTTGAAAAAGAACCTAATACAGCCATTATTCAGCCAAAAATACTGGACTATAAACGAAAAGACTATTTCGAATACGCTGGTGCAGCTGGTGGTTTTATTGACAAGTTTGGATATCCATATTGCCGTGGACGAATTTTTAATACTATAGAGAAGGACTTAGGACAATACAATGATATTAAAGATATTTTTTGGGCTTCTGGCGCGTGCCTATTCATTAGAAACCAAGTATTTAAAAACCTGAATGGGTTTGATGAGAGTTTCTTTGCGCATATGGAAGAAATAGATCTATGTTGGCGTGCCAAAAACTTGGGATATAATGTGATGTATGTTGGAGAATCTGAAGTTTATCATGTTGGAGGAGCAACACTTAGCTATTCAAATCCTAAAAAAACGTATCTTAATTTTAGAAACAGCTTATACGCTTTAACAAAAAATGCCAAAGGCAATTTGTTCCTTTTAATCTTTACTAGACTAACTTTAGATGGCATTGCAGGAGTGAAATTTATGTTTGAATTTAAATTCAAACACATAACAGCAATTATTCATGCGCATTACAGCTTTTATTCACATTTAAAAATGTTGTTAAAGCAAAGAAAATCACTAGAAAAAAGAAAAAAATATTACATCATTACGTCTATAGTTTTAAATTATTACGTATATAAAAATAGACTTTACAAAAGTTTATAATTAGTTAGTAAAAGTTTTGTTAAAATGTTAAAACTACCTTATTTTTATATACTTTTGCTACGTCAAATAACAGAGAAAATTAATCCATAAATAATTATGAAAAAACTTTTAATCCTTAGCTTTTCAACCTTAATGCTTCTAAGTTCATGCGTTTCAAAAAAAGAATATGCTGCCCTTGAAGCCAAACAAAAAGAAACACAAGATTTATTAAATACCGCATCTGTAAAATTGAACAGTTGTTTATCTGACAAAGCAGCTGCATCTGCAAGAGCTATTGCTTTAGAAGAACAAGTAGCAGATTTGCGTAAAAGCAACGATAACTTAACTGTATTATCAGCAAAAGGTGCTTCAAACGTTGAAAAAACTCTTGAAAGTATTAAAGAAAAAGAACTTAAAATAACCCGTTTACAAGATGCCTTAACTAAAAAAGACAGTATCACTTTAGCTGTGGTAACAAGTTTAAAACGTGAAGTAGGCATTAATGATCCAGATATTGAAATAAATGTAGAAAAAGGAGTTGTTTTTATATCAATTGCTGATAAATTATTATTTCAAAGTGGTAGTTATAACGTAACAACTAGAGCTAAAGAAGTTCTTGCAAAAGTTGCTAAAGTTGTAAACAGCAAGCCAGATTTTGAATGTATGGTTGAAGGTCATACAGATAATGTTCCTTATGCAAGTGGCGTATTATTGGATAACTGGGATTTAAGTGTAAAACGTTCTACTTCTATTATTAGAGTATTGCAAACACTTGGTGTAAATCCTGCACAATTAATTGCTGCTGGTCGTGCAGACTATGTGCCTTTAGTAGATAACACTACTGCCGAAAATAGAGCAAAAAACAGACGTACTCGTATAGTAGTTTTACCTAAAATTGACCAATTCTATGATATGGTTGAGAAAGAAATGAAAAATCTTTCTACAGGTACAAACTAAATATTTCATGAAATATAAATTAAAAGCTCAATCTTTAGATTGAGCTTTTTTATTTGAATAAAATAGACATTAAAAAATATCTAAACTGCCTTTACCTTCTCTGACAACTACAAAATCATTTTCAGATAAATCAATAATAGTAGAAGGTTCATTTCCTCCATAACCACCATCAATTACCAAATCTACAAGATGATCCCATTTTTCTAAAATAAGTTCAGGATCTGTTGTATACTCAATAATTTCATCTTCATCATGAATTGATGTTGAAATAATAGGGTTCCCTAATTGTTTAACAATTTCTAATGCAATGTTGTTAGCAGGGATTCTAATACCTACTGTCTTCTTTTGTTTAAAAGGCATTGGTAAAGTTCTTGCTCCAGGAAGAATGAATGTATATGGCCCTGGAAGGGCTCGTTTTAAAATTTTAAATACTGAAGTATCAATCTGTTTTACATAATCACTCAAATTACTCAAATCATGGCAAACAAACGAAAAATTAGATTTTTCAAGCTTAACACCTTTAATTCTAGCTACACGTTCTAAGGCTTTAATGTTATTGATATCGCAACCTAAACCATAAACTGTATCTGTAGGATAAATAATCAAGCCTCCTCTTTTAAGAGCTTTAACAACCTTTTCAATTTCCTTTGTATTTGGGTTTTCTTCATATATTCTTAAAAAATCTGCCATAAAAACCATGAGTTGTTCTACAAAGTAAGGACATTTTTTTAAGTCTTCTAAATTTTATCAACTTAAAGCGCAATATGTGTAACATTTATATAATAAAATAGTCTTCTTTATATGCTAAGGTATTTTATAATATTATTAATTTGTGCACATTCTGTTTTTGCAGTAGATGACACCTTTAATTCTATTAAATTCTCTAAAGCTGAAATTATTAATAGTAACACAACAAGAATACCTTTTAAATTAATTGATCATTTAATTGTTGTTGAAGCCGAGCTTTTAAATAAAAAAGGAAACTTTATCATCGATACTGGTTCTGAAACTCTCATTCTTAATAAATCCCATTTTCAAAACTTATATCAACATAATAAAAAGGGAAACGAAACTTCTGGAATACTTTCTGTAATTGATACACCATTTGAAAAAAATTTAAAAGAATTTGCATTGCAGGATTTTAAACTATTTAATACAGATTCAGACATAATAGATTTATCACATATCGAGAGAAGTAAAAACATCAATCTTTTAGGAATTATTGGTTTTAGCATCTTAAAAGACTATGAGGTTTTTATAGATTTTTATTTAAATCAAATTACTCTTAGCAAAATTGATGCTTCAGGTAATAAGATTGATACTAAAGTGTATTTGGAAAAAATTATTGATAGTGTAAACTTTAAATTAAAAAATCATACCATCATATTAAATGCAACAATTAACAAACAAAATGTTAAATTTGGGTTAGATAGTGGTGCAGAATTCAATCAAATAAATAAAAACGTCAATAAAAAAATATTAAAGCACTTTATTCCGAAAAGAAGATTACTATTATCTGGAGCAGGAAATAAAAAAATTGAGGTTTTGGCAGGGAAATTGTATCGTGTAAAACTAAGTGAAACAGTTTATTTAGGACCTATGTATACCGTTTTAACAAACCTATGCAATATGAATGAAGCCTTTGGAACCAATTTAGATGGTATTTTAGGCTATGAATTTTTTAAACGGAAAAGGACAATAATCAATTACCAAAAAGAAAAAATATATTTTATAGATTTTCCAAGAACAGCACATTGAAAAAATTAATAATACATATTACTTACATACTGTTTGCATTCGCAAGCTTAACCTTATTGGCTCAAAATGAAGCCTTAAAAGGTTATAGAATTGAGGGTGACGAGGTGGTTTTTTCTTTTGATAAACGAGACTATAAAAAGGCAACAAATGATGCTGCTGGGTTTAAACGTGATTTTGATGACTTAGATATAGAAAATGTAGTAGTATCTGGTGAATTTAATAATTGGTCTAAAGACAAATGGACGATGACCAAATTAAATGATGATGTTTACGAACTACGCAAAAAACTCGTCGATTTTACTGATGAATTTTCATGGGAGTTTAAGTTTGTTATAAACAACACTTTTTGGGCCGAGCCATCAAAGTACGACCTCAATACTATCAAAGCCACAAAAGATGGACATAAATTTGGGAATGTTTATAACCTAAAAATGTATACGGCTCATCCAAGTGACTCTGGAAATGCTGTTTTTAAATTAAAAGGTTATAAAAATGCAAAAAAAGTAATCCTCTCTGGAACTTTCAATAGATGGGATGAACATCTTTTTGAAATGAAAAAAACTGATGAAGGTTGGGAACTTAAACTTCAACTAAAACCAGATGAATATGAATATCGATTTATTGTTGACGGTAATTGGATGGAAGACCCAGACAATATAGATAAAGTAGAAAATGAGTTTGGTGAATACAACTCGCATTTAGATATTAAAGAATATACTGCGTTTAAGCTTAGAGGCTATTTAGAGGCTAAAGAAGTAATTTTAGCAGGAACTTTTAATGATTGGAATGAACATGAATATAAAATGAGTAAAACCGATTATGGATGGAAATTTGTTGTTCCCCTTTCTGGTGGAAAACATCATTATAAGTTTATTGTTGATGGCGAATGGATTGTTGATCCAAATAACACTGTAAAAGAATATGATGATAATGGAAATATAAATTCTGTTTGTATGGTTAAATAATTTTTTATCCTATCACTTCTAACTTTGCAAAACGCAATAAAAGTTTTTTAATACCACCATTTTCAAAATTAATTTCTGCTTTAATATCAGCACCGGCACCTTCTATTTTAGTAACCTTTCCAGTTCCAAACCTCATATGCTTAACCAAATTACCAACAACCAGTTTACTGTCAAACAAATTAGTGTTTCCATCATTTTTTGATAAAGGTTTTAAACTTCTTGGTGTTGAAATTTGAAATTTCTCAGGTTCATTTTTTGTAATAGTATCCTTTTTAAATATTGGTTGTTTTGCTTGCTTAAACCTGATTTTATTTGGTTCAATATCACCAAAAATATCTGCATCAAGCATTGGATTAAAACGGCGTTCTTCAATAGGTGTTGTGTTTTCTATATATTGCTCATCAATCTCTTCAATGAAACGACTTGGTTCAGAATCGACTAATTTTCCCCAACGATATCTTGATAAAGCATACGTTAAATACGCTTGTTTTTCAGCACGTGTTAATGCCACATAAAACAGCCTTCGCTCCTCTTCTAGTTCGCTTCTTGTATTCATACTCATCGCACTAGGAAACAAATCTTCTTCCAATCCAACAATATAAACATATGGAAACTCTAAACCTTTAGCCAAGTGAATGGTCATTAAAGCAACATGGTCTGAGTCGCCTTTATCTGCATCTAAATCTGTTGCCAAAGCCACATCTTCAAGAAACTCTGCCAGAGACCCAGTTGTATCAGCTAATTCCTTTTGCCCTTCAACAAAGTCTTTCATACCATTGAGAAGTTCTTCAATGTTTTCCATTCTGGTTATGCCTTCTGGAGTACCATCTTTATTAAATTCCCTAATCAATCCACTTGTTTTGGTAACATGTTCTGCCAATTCAAAAACATCGGCTGTTTGATTTAAAACTTGAAAACTTTCAATCATGGTAACAAAATCTTGTAGCTTATTTTTTGTACCAGAATTCACATTGACATTAGCTTTATCAATATGTTTCATGACATCAAAAATGGAACGCTTGTATCCGTTTGCAGCAACAATCAGTTTATCAATTGTTGTATCTCCAATACCACGAGGCGGAAAATTAATAATACGTTTTAAAGCTTCTTCATCTGCAGGATTAATAATTAAGCGTAAATATGAAAGAACATCTTTAATTTCTTTTCGTTGATAAAAAGACAAGCCCCCATAAATTCTATAAGGAATATCACGCTTTCTCAAGGCATCCTCAATTGCTCTTGATTGGGCATTCGTTCTATACAAAACTGCAAAATCACTATTTTTCAATTGATGTTGCATTTTGTTATCCCAAATAGTACTTGCGACAAATCTCCCTTCATCTCCATCTGTTAAAGACCTATTTACTATAATCTTATTTCCCTCATCATTAGCTGTCCAAACAACTTTATCTAGTTTGGTTTGATTTTTATCAATAATAGAATTGGCTGCATTAACAATGTTTTTGGTTGAACGATAATTTTGTTCTAACCTAAACACTTTAACATCATCATAATCTTTTTGGAAATTCAAAATATTATTAATGTTTGCACCTCTAAAGGCATAAATACTTTGTGCATCATCGCCTACGACACAAATGTTTTGAAACTTATCAGACAAGGCTCTAACTATCAAATATTGTGAATGGTTTGTATCTTGATACTCGTCAACCAAAATGTATTTAAATCTATTTTGGTATTTCATCAATACCTCAGGAAAGCGCGTTAACAATTCATTGGTCTTCAACAATAAATCATCAAAATCCATAGCGCCTGCTTTAAAACAACGCTCAACATATTCGTTATAAATATCTCCAAGTTTTGGCCTTCTAGCCATCGTATCGGCTTCTATAAGTTCTGGGTTTTTAAAATATGCCCTTACTGTTATTAAACTATTCTTATAAGATGAAATTCTTGATCTAACTTGCTTATATTTATAAATATCCTTGTCGAGATTCATTTCTTTGATAATTGATGCAATCAACCTATCTGAATCTTGTGTATCATAAATAGTAAAATTACTTGGATACCCCAATTTATCAGCTTCACTACGCAAAATTTTTGCAAAAACTGAGTGAAATGTACCCATCCATAAATTTTTTGCTTCACTTGCACCAACAATAGTCGCAATACGATCTTTCATTTCTCGTGCTGCTTTATTGGTAAAGGTTAAAGCTAAAATATTGAAGGGATCTATACCTTGACTCATTAAATAAGCAATTCGATAAGTTAAAACACGAGTCTTTCCAGAACCTGCTCCAGCTATAATAATCATTGGCCCATCTTTTTGAATAGTGGGTTCTAACTGTGCTTCATTTAACTGACTTAAATACTTTTCCAAACTACAATTTATTTTCGATGTGAAAATAACCATTGTTATGCTTTTAATTAAGCAGATTTATTAATAATTATAAACAATTAAAATATTTATTTAAAATTATAATCAATAATAATAAGCAAAGAGAAATGAGACTAAAACAGATTTTATTTCATGTGTCATTTAAAAGATTGTGTATATTTGGGTAGTAACTACAATAAAACATTAAACCATTTTGTCATGGAAATTGAACGCATCATTGACCTTTTTTCTTATACCATTCCGTCATTAATTACTGGCTTAATTGCATATTATTTTTTTAGAGAACATACAAAAAATGAAGATGGAAGAAGACGATTTCTATTGAAAAAAGATTTACAGGTTAACGCGCTTCCTTTACGCCTTCAAGCTTATGAAAGAATGACTATTTTTTTAGAGCGAATTACACCTTCAAAAATTCTATTAAGAATAAGCCCAAAGTCCTCTAAAAAAGAAGCTTATGAGTTATTACTTATACAAACAATAGAGCAAGAGTTTGAGCATAATTTATCCCAGCAAATCTATGTATCAGACAAGTGCTGGAGCATTATAGCTACTGCAAAAAATGCCACAATTCAGTTAATTAGAAAGGCCAGCTTACTTGAAAAAACTAACTCTGCTGACAAATTGCGTGAAGTTATTTTAACAGAAATGATGGAAAGAAGAGCGCCTAGCGATGTTGCTTTGTCGTTTATAAAAGATGAAGTGAGTAACATATGGTAATCTAACTACCAGTTTTTAAATCATTCATTGCATAACTATTTTCATTTTTAGCTTTGGCATAATCAAATCCTTGTTGCCACCAGTCAACCATCAAGCGCTTGCTGAAAATTAACGAGTTTTCTGTTAGTTTTGTGGGTGTATAATACAAGTTAAGCTTAACATTTTTGTTTTTTGCAGCCAACTTACCTAAAGCAATATCACTTTTTTCAACCTGATCCAACAAATGACCAAATAAACTTATTAGTAATGAAAATGGGTTTTTGCCCAAAACTTTATTGTATTCTAAATTTTCACTTTCTAAAACTATCGCATCAACTTCTGTAGCTCCTCTTTGAATAGCTTCTCTAATTGGAATAACACATCCTAAACCACCATCGGCATATTCAAAACCATTTCTAGTTGCTAAAGACATAAATGGGATGTAATTACATGAAATCCATATCCAATCACAAAACTCTTCATAGCTAAAATCTTTAATGGATTTATACTCTACTCTATTTTTTGATAAATTTGAAACTGTTACCACTACATCTTCTTTTGTTGCTCTTATTTTTGCATATTCTTCCTTTGTGAAATTTTTTAAAATATTTTTTCGCAATGCTTTACTTTCTCCAAAGGTTCTCTTTCTCTTGATAAATTGAAGCATTGAGTTAAAGTAATTAATTGTAACATACTCCCTGTTATCTTTTTTTCTTTGAATAAAAGGATTGATACTAAAAATGGTGCTTTGGCTGACATTAGTAAAAATATCATATACTTTAGGAATATCGTTTACAGCTAAGTGCGGAATTAACAAACTGCCTGTTGATGTTCCTAAAAACATATCGTAAGCATTCCCTTTTTGTTCCATTAAATACTGTGCTACTCCTCCTGCAAATGCACCTTTGCTCCCTCCACCAGATACCACTAATGCTTTCATCTGATATAATTATTTTTTCCTAAATTACAATAAAGAATTTTCTTCTCGGATATTTTAATTGGTTTGAAAATTTTATCCAAGGCATTTATTAATTCTCAAGAGTACTTATTTCTTTATTTTTTGTTTTTGCAAAATTATACCCGCTTTCCCACCATTTTGTCATTTTTTCTTTATTGAAAATCAATGAATTGGTTGTTAAAACTGTTGGAGCGTAATAAAAATTGATGATTGCTCCATTATGCGAAGCAACATATTTTCCAATTTTAATGTTTTGAGATTCAATTCTATCTAACATAAAAGCAAACATGTTTGTTAATAATGAAAAAGCATTTTTTGAAGGCATTCTGTTAAACTGAGTAACTTCGGTTTGCAAAATAATAGCATCAATTTCAGTGGCGCCTCTACTTATAGCCTCTTCAATTGGCACCATACTGCCTAATCCTCCATCAGCATATTCACAACCGGATTTTTTAACTAAGGTCATAAAAGGTGTGTAATTACAAGAAATCCATATCCAATCTACAAATTCTTCATAATCAAAATCCCTTAAACATTTGTACTCTACATGGTTTAAAGATAAATTAGAAACTGTAACAACAATATCTTTTGTTGAGTTTTTCAAATACATAAACTCATCTTCAGTTAAGGTATTTTGTATGAGTTTTTTTAAATTATAACTTTCTCCAAAAGTTTTACTACCTCTAAAAAAATTTATAAGCACATTTAAGTGATTAATTGCAATATTTTGTGTGCCATGTTTTTCTTTAATAATAAAAGGGCAAACATTAAAAATACTATCATTATTTACACTTGTATAAACTGATTTTATTTTTTTGATGTTGTTTAATGCTAAGTGAGATACCAATAAACTTCCTGTTGAAGTTCCTATAAACAGCTGATAATCGCGTTTTAATTCCTGAATAAGATATTGTGCGACACCACCAGCAAATGCGCCTTTACTACCTCCTCCAGAAATGACTAATGCTTTCATTTTCTTTTAAATTTAATTCAAGCTATTTAGCATATCTCTTGAAAATTTTGAAAACCGCCAGTTATGGTGATTGGTAGCTTGTTTCAAATTGTCCTTACAAACGGAATCACAAGCCTTCATTAATTTTAAATATTGAAATGCATTTTGACGTGTTTCAAAATCATATTTAGGGCTCGTATAATTACGCAATTCTTCAAAATATTGCTTTTTGTTTTTAGGTTCAAAATGCTCGGTAATTATAGCTAAAGTTAACCAAAGTATTCTAACATTTTTATTATTAAACCCTTGAATTCCTTTGGTTTGATTTAAATATTTATTCCTTTCTTGATAAAAATTATTCCATAAATTAAACAAAGCTGTTTCAATTGTATTATAAGATTTATCATTTAAAAGCGACTCGTATTCTTCTTTTAATTCTATAGGAATCTTGGTTAATGCTTTAGCAATTGCCTGACGAGCTTTAAAACTATTATTAAAAACCTTATCTGTAACTTTATTAGGGTCTTGTTCAATAATTTTAATTTTAGCTTCATCTGAAATTCCAGATGTTAAATAGGCATCGCATTCAGATATGTTTTTATTACAGTCTGCCATAATGAACTCTTGAATAAAAGTAGACTTTTTCAAACTGATTATGGCATCATCAAATGGAAAGGTTTTGTTTTCTAACCAATTTGCAACAAAAAGCTTTAAATTTAGCTTACTAATTTTTTCAACTTCAGAAATAAAATCTTCAGTTTCCGCATTTTTAAATTGATGTGTTTCCAAATAGTTTTTTACTGCTTTTTTGAAATTTACATCACCAACTTGCTCTTTTAAAGCATGCAAAACCCAAGCACCTCGTTTATAAAACGTAATACTGCTAGCTTTAGAATCTAACAACGAAGTACTTTGCTCTGCTTTATCTTGCTCTAACAATTCTTGAGCATACTCATACAATCTCCAATAGTAATAATCCTCTCCAAAAATGTCCTTTTCTGCTAACAAAGCATAGTATGTTGCAAACCCTTCTTGAAGCCAATGATGTGTTCCTGATGTTTCTGTAACCAAATCACCAAACCATTGGTGAGCCAGTTCATGTGCATTTACATTTACATAATTTTTATCATTAAAAGCTATAGAGTCAACCACAAAAGCATCAGAAAAAATTGTTGCACTTGTATTTTCCATGCCTGCATACAGAAAATCTTTTACTGGTATTTGTTTATAATTTTGCCAAGGATATGTAACTACTATTTCTTCTTCTAAAAAATCAAAAATCTGTTTAGTGTAACGATATGTTGTTTCAACTTTATTGGAATCTTGAGGATAGTAATACATTTCTAAAGGGATACCTGAATTTGATATCTCTGTTATCTTGTTGTATTTTCCAATAGCTAGGGCCAACAAATAACTAGCCATAGGTTTTTGCATATCATAATGCCAAGTTGCTGTGGAATCGTTAATTTTTTTGTTTATCAATTTTCCATTGGCAATTACTTCATAATTTTTATTGAATGTAATCGTTAAATCAAACTCTACTTTTTCATTCATATCATCAAAACTGGGCAACCAATTACTGGTATATTTACCTTGTCCTTGTGTCCAGATTTGTTTATTTCCATTTGTCACACTGAGCGCAGTCGAAGTGTCCCAATCAATAAAATACATAGTTTTTTTTGGAATTGTTTTCCACACTATATCTAATCTATGAGAAGTATTTGTTTTAAACGGATGCTTTATAATCAATTGCTTTCCATTATATAAGCTGTCTGAATAAACTCTGTCTAAAGTATATTGGATATTTTGAAAACCATTGGCATCAATAAAAACGGAATCCGTATTTTTTAAAATTTCAAATTCATATGAAATTGTTCCAAAAACTTCTCGTTTAGTTAAATCTCCAAATTTAATATTTGCTTTAGCTGTTTTAAAATCAACATAATCTGTTTGTTGAGAAAACCCAAAAGCAATAATGAATAAAAATAAAATAACAAGCTTAAGTTTCATACGTGAATATAACAAACTTTTAATCAAAATACGAAACTTCAACTAGACAAATCTAAAAATGAAACTACCAAAAAAAAAACTTAAAATTTCAGTTTGATATACTGTAATTTTAAGTTTATTAGAATTCTAAATTATTATGATTACATACTATGAAACTCAATTAAATTAGCCTCATAATATTGGTCACCCAATTTAGATAGCAAATTTTTAATCACATTACTATCGCCGTCAATTGCAAGAGCAGAATATCCTATATTATTTAGGTTTCCTAATCTTAAATCGATAATATTAATGTGTTTTGAAGCTAAAGCAGAAAGTAGAATTAATAAAACTCCAGGAGCATTATGATGCTTGGTAAGAATCACTTTTTCACTTAAAGCCAAATTCAAATTTACACCATCCATTTCCAACAAATAAACGCCTTCTCTACTGTAATCTGGTAATTCAGCATTTTCTTTATAAGTCAAATTAGTAAAAAGTCCTGCATCTGTACCTTTAATAAAGTCAATGGCACTTTTTACATTTCCATTATTACCTTCAATGGACAAAAATGCCATAGCTGTACCATCGTTATTAGACTTTAATCGTGCCGTTTCAACATTGATTCCTTCTGAAGCTAATGTGTTAAAAAGCGACGAGATTACTCCAGGTTCATCTAAATGTTCAGAAAATAATCCATTAACTCTATCATTAGATATTTTAGGAATCTCGTTTGTAACAGTAATAGACTTGCCCCATTTTCTAATTCTAATGGCATTATAGTCACCCATGCCTGTAGCATTTTTATAAATATCTACAAATTCAGAAAAGGAACCTCCAAAAGAAAAATCAGGAATAATTCTTCTATGTGCATCGTCAAGCCTTTGGTTAAGCAACTCGATACCTTTATTTAAGACTGTATATTTTACTTTTAAATCATGATTATCAAAAATGGTACGGTTTTCTGGAATTAATTTTGAATAACTCACATAGCTTTCATATCCAGCCTCATGAATATATTCTAAACTTTCTTTAAAATTCAAACCATAATAATGGACATGATGTGTGTCTGTTCCAACACAAACAGGAATTTGAAGTTCGTTGGCTCTTCTTAATATACTTTGAACAGGATAAACCCCTACTCCTTTAAATTTACCAGCCATATTCACATCTAAAGATAAATTACGATCTGCAATTAACTCTAAAAGCGTTCTAAACTTGTTGGCTAAAGGATGCGAGCTTGTTTCAAAATTCACTAATGCTTCAGGCATATCAACATTCAGTTTTGGTAAATCTATATGTCCAATAATTTGAATCATATCTCCAAAACTTTCAATCATCTGAATCATTTCATTAAAATACCCATCCCAATAAGCTTCCAAACTCCCTCTTATTTTCAATAATTCAAGAGCTTCTTCTTTGGTGCCATCATAAGGCAATCCTTCAGGAGCAAAATGAACAGAACCTATAACATAATCGGCATCTTCAGCTTGGAAAATTTTTGAGCGACTCCATTGTAAACCTAAATCGGGTCCCATCCATTCTAATTCAACACCATATTTAATGTTAATTTTCCCTTCATACTTTTTACGAAGATTTGCAATACGCTTTGGATAATTTAAATATGATTTATTTCCTCTAATAAATTTCACATTAGTATCCCTTTCGGCTATGTAACGAAAACTAGTTAGTCTAGGCGAATGTATAATAAAAGTGATACTTGGATGTTTTGCTTCTATGGCTTTATCCACAATATCCTCTAACCTATCAATACCATGCTTAACGTGATCCTGCTCTGTACCAGCATGAATACCATGTGTTTCCCAAATAAATTCGTTGAGTTTTCTCATTAATCAAATGCTATAAATTATGCTTTTAAATTGCCAAATTTAGCTATTGCAATAGAATTATAAGCAAGATACTAATTGATTTAAACAATTTTTAAAAAGAATTCTTTATTATCAATAAAAATATTCAAAATCAAAGTAGATATTAAGAATTTAATAAATTTGGTTTCAAAATTCTCCTTGTTAATAGTTACAAAAGAATTATTTTAGTTTCATGAATACTACGCTTCAAACTCCAATTGACTATTTAAAAGGCGTTGGTCCTAATCGTGCAGATTTGTTGCGCAAGGAATTGGGTATTCACACCTATCAAGATTTAATTAATTTATTTCCTAATAGATATATTGACAGAACACATTATTACAAAATCAGTCAGTTGCAACGTAATAATGCTGATGTACAAATTATTGGAGTAATAGTTAAACTAGAAGAAGCTGGTGAAGGCAGATCAAAACGACTTGTAGCCACTTTTAAAGATGATTCTGGCGCTATGGAATTAGTTTGGTTTAGAGGTCATAAATGGATTCGAGAAGGACTAAAACTCAATAAGACTTATGTGATTTTTGGACGAACCAACTGGTTTAATGGTAAATATAATATGCCTCATCCAGAAATGGAATTTCTTGAAGACCACCAAAAAAATCTTCAATCGGCTATGCAACCTGTATATCCTTCAACAGAAAAGTTAACAAATAAAGGGATTACAAACCGCGTGATTATTAAAATCATGCAACAACTGTTTTTAGAAACTAAAAGCAGATTCAATGAAACACTATCTAATAATTTACTAGATGAACTAAAATTGATTGGGAAAAGTGAAGCACTTTTTAATGTGCATTTTCCAAAAAATCAAGAGCTTTTAGCTCGTGCACAATACCGATTAAAATTTGAAGAACTCTTTTATATACAGCTGCAATTAATCATAAAAAATCTAATCCATAAATCAAAAATTAAAGGATTTCCATTTACACATGTTGGCACCCTTTTTAACACCTTTTTTAAAGAACATTTACCCTTTGAATTAACCAACGCTCAGAAACGAGTCATTAAAGAAATTAGAGCTGATTTAGGGAGTAATGCACAAATGAATAGATTGTTACAAGGTGATGTTGGTTCTGGAAAGACAATAGTTGCACTAATGTCAATGTTAATGGCACTTGACAACGGTTTTCAAGCCTGTTTAATGGCTCCAACTGAAATTTTGTCAGTACAACACTATAATGGATTATATGAGTTATGTAAACAATTGAATATCAATATTTCACTATTAACAGGTTCAACTAAAACTTCAAAAAGAAACAAAATTCATGAGTCATTAGAAAATGGCGAATTAAACATCTTAATTGGAACACATGCATTACTTGAAAGCAAGGTTAAATTTAAAAATTTAGGTCTTGCTATTATTGATGAACAGCATCGTTTTGGAGTTGCCCAACGCAGTAAATTATGGCACAAAAATTCATCACCGCCACACGTTTTGGTAATGACTGCTACTCCTATTCCACGTACCTTAGCTATGTCTGTTTATGGTGATTTAGATATCTCTGTTATTGATGAATTACCACCAGGAAGAAAGTCAATTAAAACGGTACATCGTTATGATAAAAATCGACTTAACGTTTTTAAGTTTATTAGAGATGAAATTTCAAAAGGTCGGCAGATATATATTGTCTATCCATTAATTCAGGAAAGTGCCGCTATGGATTATAAAGATTTAATAGATGGTTATGAAAGTATAGTAAGAGATTTCCCTTTACCAGATTATCAAATATCCATTGTGCATGGAAAAATGAAACCTGCTGATAAGGATTATGAAATGCAACGTTTTATTAAAGGCGAAACACAAATTATGGTTGCAACAACAGTTATTGAAGTTGGTGTGAATGTCCCAAATGCCTCTGTTATGATTATTGAAAGTGCAGAACGTTTTGGCTTATCTCAATTACACCAATTGAGAGGACGCGTAGGTAGAGGTGCTGAACAAAGCTATTGTATTTTAATGACCAGCCATAAGTTAAGTGATGATAGTAAAACTAGATTACAAACCATGGTAAGAACCAATGATGGTTTTGAAATTGCTGAAGTAGATTTAAAATTACGCGGTCCTGGAGATCTTATGGGAACACAGCAAAGTGGCGTTTTAAATTTAAAAATTGCAGATATTATAAAAGATAAAGATATTTTACAATTAGCCAGATATCACGCCAAAAAAATATTAAATAATGACCCCGCATTAATCCAAAATGAAAACAAAGCTTTTTTGGAGACCTACAAGCAACTAAGTAAATACAAGAATATTTGGAATTACATAAGCTAAAAAAAGCCCGATTAAATCGGGCAAAGAACACAGTATTCTTTTTTGATTGATGAAATTTTTGTTGTTTTTATAGGGCTTCTAATTCTGTTAATAATTTTTCTGAATTGGCTTTTACATTAGCAGGTGGATTTAAAGACAAAGCTTTCTTTAAATTTTTTATAGCATTTTTCTTGTCTCCAATTGTTTTATAAGCCTCTCCTAAACTATCGTATCCATTAGCGTCATTAGGGTTGTTCTTTACATTTGTTTTAAAATACTTAAGCGCACGATCATAATCTTTTGCGTTTAACATTTGATAGCCCAAATTGTTTAATTGTGCTTTATTAGCCATTTCAGAAGCTTCATCCATAAGCATAGCATATTCAAGAGTTTTACCTTGTTTTTTAAGTATTTGTCCTTTAATTGCTAAATTGTTAAAAGTCTTTTGGCTGAAAAACTGACCGACAATGGCATTATCAATCCAACCTAGAGCTTCATCTAAATTATTTCCATTATTTAATGCATAATTTGCAGCTTGTTCCCAGTTTTGGCGTATAAATCCCTGCTGTCCTTTTAATTCTTCCCTAATATCTTTTAAAACAATTTCAGAAACAGGAACAGTTATAGTAAATGGAATTTCCTTTTTTTCCCAAAATAATGAAACTGTTGTGGTTGTTGGTGAAACTGAAGTAAACTCATAAGTTAACAAATCTGTATTAGTAACTGTTTTTGTATCTACATCTACCCTTAATGCGTCATTATTTTTGTCATAGAAAAAACTTCCCCA